>CANQFW010000065.1 GCA_947599995.1 uncultured Clostridia bacterium | reverse complement strand
ATAAGAACTATTATAATAGATAAAAAATACATAAATAAGAAAACGCAACTAAATGTTGCTTTAGCCAGAGAAATAGGTTATTTTATAAATGATAATAAAGAATATTTAGATTCATTTGATAGAATTGTTATTTATTATGATAATGGGCAAGAAACATTAGCAACAATACTGGATACTCTTTTTGCTAGTAATCCTAAAGTAGAAAGAAGAATAGATTTTGATCATACAAAGAAGAGATTATTTCAAGTTTCAGATATGCTAACTGTAATAGATAAACTAGATTATAAAAGAAAAAATAATATTCCATTTACAAAAGCTGAAACATTTTTCTTTAGGGGGAGAGATTTTAGGCATATTATAAATTTATTGAAAAATAAAAGAACTTGACAAAAGCGAAATATATAAGGAGTAATGATGAAAAATAAAATAAATTTTATATTAATATATAGTTTATGTCATTTTATAGTGGATTTTGTATGTGCAATTTTTATATTAGGTAAATTACCTTATATTGTTAATACAAGTAATCAATTTTTTACTGCAATGATTATATATAATTTTTTTGCATTTGCTTTTCAAGTACCACTAGGATACATATTAGATAAATTTAAAGTTTATAAATATATTGCAATAATAGGACTGTGTTTTATAGGTGTGTGTTATTTAATTAATTTTAATAATGCATATATATTTGCAACCATTGTAGGAATTGGAAATGCACTATTTCATATAGAAGGTGGAGTTAATATTTATAGTGTATCAGAACGAAAAGCTTTTTTAAATGGATTATTTGTAGCACCAGGAGCTCTAGGAATATTTTTAGGAACAACATTTCATGATGAATTAATAACTACATATTTTCCAATTATTTTAATTGTTTTATCAATATGTTTGTTATTTTTAGTGCAAAAGCGAGAGATAACTATAGGACTCGAAAAAAATATAAAAAACAAATTGAATAATTCTAGCGTAGTACTAATAGTTATTTTTATTGGTTTATCCATTATAGTAAGATCTATTGGTGGAAATGCAATTACATATAGTTGGAAAAATGGATTGGCTTTAGGACTTATATACACAATATCAATGGTGTTTGGAAAAGCATTTGGAGGTTTTTTTGCAGATAAATTAGGATTACTGAAAATTGCTTTAGCTTCACTTGGTTGTTCAGCAATATTCTTAGTTCTTGGCTATAATATTCATATGTTTGCATATATTGGAATTTTTTTATTTAATATTCCAATGTCAATTACATTAATAATTTTGGAAAATACTCTTTCTACAAAAATAGCATGTGCCGTTGGACTAAATACAATGTTTTTATTTATAGGTTTTTTAATTTGTTTTATGGATATAACAATTAATAATAATTTCATACTTGTTGGAAGTATTATACTTGCAATGTTATCAATTTATTTTGCATATAAATTATATTTGAAAGGAGAACTTAGTAATGAGAAAAATTAAAAAAATCGGGGTATTAATTGTAATATTTTGTTTAGGTTTTTATAATTCATGCTCTGCAGATCTTGTATGGATAGATCCAGGAACTGGAGAAATCCATGGAGGTAGTGGTATCGCGAAACCATCGAAACCATCAATTCCAGAAACAAGTCCTGTAAATTATATTCTTATAGGAGCGTTAGTATTAATAATTGTTGTTTGTGCCGTAATTATTATAAGGAAAATAATAAAAAAGAAGAAAGAAAAATCAAATGATAATAAGTAGTTTAATAATATCGTTCGTGTTAACAATAATTGTAGAATACATAATTGTAAAATTGTTACATATAAAAAGAGAAGTATTTATACCTGTTTTATTAGTAAATATGCTTACAAATCCGTTAGTAGTATATATTTATAATATTATGAAATTATATTCTTTTGTATATAAAGATATTATTTTAATATTTTTAGAATTATTAGTTATTATAGTCGAAAGCCATATTTATAAATATCTATTAGAAATAAATTGGAAGGAATCATTGAAAATATCGTTTATATCAAATATAATAGCATATTTGATTGGGTTATTATTAAACTTATAATTTTAAAACATTATAAAAGCCATTCGTTTGAATGGCTTTTGTTGACGCTATGCATCAACTCGGGTCAGGTCCTAATCTAATAAATTATTTCAGACCTAGTAGAATATCTATCTACAATGTTATAGTATTCCTTAATTTATTTAATTATACACTAAAAATTAGAAAAAGTATAGTATTTTTATAAATTTCTTGTAAAAAAGAAGCTACTAATACCAAATTTAGTAGCCTTTATGGTACAATTTAAATATGAAAAAAATATATATACCGATAAAAATTACAGACCAAAACAATTAAAATTGCCAATAGAAATTGAAAAAATTATTAAGATTTCTGATCCAGTATATAGTTTTTGTGAAATATTTGACTGATAAGATATATGTGGCTTTTAGATGATATGAAAGCGCCTTCTTTTGTTACCATTGGAAATTTTATTAAAGATAATTTAACAACTAAAATTGAAGAAATATTTACTGATATAAACAAAGTTATCTTCGAACAAGAAAATGTAGATTTGTCTCATGCATATATTCATGATTAAAGATATAGAAAAGCAATAGAAAATTTATTTAAAAATGCACAAGAATAAAAAATATAAAAAGGGAAACACTATAAAAAAATCATTATTTAAATTAATTATTATATCTAAAAAATAACTTTTAATAATATAATTTTGAAATATGTTTTAGGAGGTTAATTTGAAAAAAGAAAAAAATTTAAAAGAGAAAAAGAATAAGAAAAATGATGTTAATACTAATAAAAATATAGAAATGAATGAAACAAAACATATAGAAGATTTCACAAGTTCTAGAGAAATAGGGGAAGATGCAACACAATATGGAGAATTTATAAGTTCTTTTTTTGATTGGGTATCACTTGACAAGCAAAAAGAAGAAACTCGTAGACTAGAAAATATTACAAAAGATAAAACTTAAAAAATAAAGAAAAAAGGAGAAAAAAATAGAAAATAAAAAGATAATTTAAAATTATAAAAAAAATCATATTAACCAAGCTTTAAATTTATAAATTTGAAGCTTGAAAAATAAAAAAAAGATAGTATAATATCAATAAAGGTCAAAGAAAGTCAAAAACAATAATACAGACATTATAATTTATACATTAATATGTGCATTGGTAAAAAAAATATATTCATTAATGTTTATACATAGATATCTCAATGAAAACTATTATAAGTTGTAACAAAGAAATATACAAACATTAAACATAAATTACCAAAGACTATATAAAAGGGGAAGGAATGTGATTAAAAATGAGAATATCAGACATAATAGAGGAATTTATAAAAGACCTATTTAATGAACAACAAGAAGAGATAGAAATACAAAGAAATGATTTAGCACAAAAATTCAACTGCGTTCCATCACAAATAAATTACGTAATAGCAACAAGATTTAAGCCATCACAAGGATACTATGTAGAAAGTAGAAGAGGAGGCGGTGGACATATAACTATTAGAAAAATCGATACTACTAAATCAGATTACCTAATGCATATAATTAGAAATATAGACAAAACAATGAACAATACAGATGTTGAAATTTTAATAAGTGACTTTCTAACATATGATTTGATAAGCGAAAAAGAAGCAAAGCTTTTAAGGGTTGCTACAAGCGATAATGTATTGACAATACCTAGGGAATTAAAAGATGAACTTCGAGCAAATATATTTAAAAATATGTTAATAAATTTAATTGAATAATTTTAAATAAAAATGGTTTATAGGTACAACCTTAAATTTAAAAACCTAAATATATTATAAAAAGGAAGTTTTAATTATGAAATGTGAAAATTGTGGAAAAAATGAAGCAAATGTAAAGTATACTCAAATTATAAACGGCGAAAAAAAGCAGATGTTTTTATGCCAAGAATGTAGTGGTAAACTCGGCATAGATAGTAATATTCATCTAAATATGCCAATAAACTTTTCAAGTTTCTTAAGTGACTTTTTCGATGATGTAAGTGGCATAAGTCCTATTCCAATACTTGGAAAAACGCTAGAATGTCCAAAATGCGGATTATCATTTGACGAATTTATGAATACGGGAAAATTTGGATGCAGCAATTGCTATGATGAGTTCGAATCTAAGATTGATCCTATACTAAAAAATATTCAAGGATCAAACAGACATATTGGCAGATTAGGAAGTGTAATAGAGGGAAATGATATTAAACAAGATTCTGCTAAAGAAATACAAAGCAATCAAAGCGAAAATGAACAAACAAATCAGAAAGATGCAAAATTAAATCATTTAGAAGAATTAAAAGCAGATTTAAAATTAGCAATAAAAGAAGAACGATATGAAGATGCAGCAAGAATTCGTGATGAAATAAAAAAAGAAGGAAGTGATAAATAGCATGAACTGGTATTTAAATTGTGGAAAAGATTCAGATGTTGTTGTAAGCACGAGAATTAGATATGCAAGAAATTTTCGAAACTATAAATTCAATATAAACACAAAAGAGGAAGCAGATAAAATAAACGAGGAAGTAAAATCAAAAGTTCTAAGTATTGGTTATGGACTTAAATTCTTTAAAATGCAGGACATAGATGACCTAACAAAATTGTCTTTATTAGAAAAGAATATAATAAGTCCTGAATGCGCAATGGACAAAAATAAGGTAAGTGGTATATTAATAAATGACGAAGAAAACATATGCATAATGATAAATGAAGAGGATCATCTAAGAGAGCAAGTTTTTGGAAGCGGTTTAAATTTAGATGCTACATTTAACTTGGCAAAGGAAATTGACATGCAAATAGAGAAGATTTTTGACATTGCAAAAAATAAGAAATACGGATATTTAACAAGTTGTCCAACAAATGTAGGTACAGGATTGAGAGCTTCAGTTATGGTACATTTGCCAGGACTTACCAAAACAGGTAATATAAAAAAGGTACTAGAAGCAATAAGTAATTTTGGCTTAAATATTAGAGGTATATATGGAGAAAATAGCAATAGCTCAGGAGATATGTATCAAATATCAAATAAGCAAACAATTGGAATTAATGAAGAAGATATAATTAAAAATTTGAAAATAATCACTGAAAAGATAGTACAGCAAGAAAGACAAGCAAGAAAACTTTTAGCATCAAATAAGATAGAGTTAGAAGATATGTGCTACAGAAGTTTCGGAATTATAAGTAATTGCAGAAAAATTTCATCAGAAGAAATACGAAAACTACTATCAGATGTTAAGCTTGGAACAGATTTGGGAATAATTAAAGAAATAAATGATTTGAAAGTGCTTAAAATGTATCTTTATAGTAAGCCAGCAAATTTACAAAAATTTGTAGGTAAAGAATTATCTGCAATAGAAAGAGATATGAGTAGGGCAGAAGTAATTAAACAAATTATAAAACAGGATTAAAGTTTGAAAATAGAAAGGAGAAAAACTATGATATATAAATTTACAACAAGAGCTAAAAATGCTATAGAACTTGCACAAGAAGAAGCAAAAAAGCTTGGACACAATTATGTTGGAACAGAGCATATTTTATATGGGCTTAGCAAAGAGGGCGGAGGAGTTGCAAGTAAAGTTTTAGAAAATCAAGGAGTATATGCAGAAGAAATTGAAAGCAAAATAATAGAATTAGTTGGACAAGAAGATGATCCGACTGAAGAAACTTTAGGATTTACTCCAAGAACAAAAAGAGTAATAGAAAATAGCTTTATAGAAGCTAAAAAAATAGGGTATGACTATATTGGAACCGAACATTTATTAATAGGAATTTTAAGAGAAGGAGATAGCATTGCTGTTAGAATATTAATAGAATTAAATATAGATATGCCAAAGCTTTATAACGAAATAGTAAATGTAATAAATGAAGCGGAAGATGTTTCAAAAAATATGGGACAGAGCAAAGGTCAAAAAAGTGTAAAAGGAAGTTATAATACAACACAAACATTAAATCAATTTGGGGAAGATTTAACTAAAAAAGGACTAGAAGGAAAGCTTGATCCTGTTATAGGAAGAAGTAAAGAAATAGAAAGAGTTATAGAAATTTTATCAAGAAGAACTAAAAATAATCCTTGTTTGATAGGAGAACCCGGTGTTGGTAAAACTGCTATAGTTGAAGGCTTAGCACAAAAAATCAATTCAGGAGATGTCCCAGAGATACTTAAAAATAAAAGAGTTGTAAGTATGGACATATCGGGAATGGTTGCAGGAGCAAAGTATAGAGGAGATTTTGAAGAAAGAATTAAAAAGGCTTTAAATGAGGTAAAAAAGGCTGGAGATGTAATATTGTTCATTGATGAAATTCATACAATAGTAGGTGCAGGCTCTGCTGAAGGTGCAATAGATGCAGCAAATATTTTAAAACCAATGCTTGCAAGAGGTGAAATTCAATTAGTAGGTGCTACAACAATTGATGAATATAGAAAATATATAGAAAAAGATGCAGCACTAGAAAGAAGATTTAGCCCAGTTACAATTTCGGAACCTACAGAAAAAGATGCAATATTAATTTTAAAAGGTGTTAGAGATAAATACGAGGCTCATCATAATGTAAAAATCACAGACGAAGCTATAGAAGCAGCAGTTGGATTATCAGTTAGGTACATTAATGATAGATTTTTGCCAGATAAGGCAATTGACTTAATAGATGAAGCATCATCTAAAGCAAAAATAAAGACATATACTGAGCCAGAAGATTTGAAGAAAATGCAGGAGGAAATAGAAAAAATATCTAAAGATAAGGAAGAAGCAGTTCGTAGTCAAAAGTTTGAAAAAGCTGCATCACTTAGAGATAAGGAAAAGGAGCTAAAGGAAAAGTTTAGAAATGAAGAAGAAAAATGGAGGAATAAAAATACAAAAACTTTAACTACTATAACAGAAGAAAATATTGCAGATGTTATAAGTTTGTGGACAGGAATTCCTGCGAAAAAAATCACAGAAGATGAAAATCAAAGACTTCGCACATTAGAAAAAACATTACATGAAAGAGTCATTGGACAAAATGAAGCTGTAGAAGCAGTTGCAAAAGCTATAAGAAGAGGAAGAGTTGGATTAAAAGACCCAAATCGCCCAATAGGTTCATTCTTATTCTTAGGTCCAACTGGTGTTGGAAAAACAGAGCTATCTAAAGCTTTAGCAGAGAGCTTATTTGGGGATGAAGGTGCAATGATAAGAATAGATATGTCAGAATATATGGAGCCACATTCAGTATCAAAACTTATTGGGTCACCTCCAGGATATGTAGGGTTTGAAGAAGGTGGACAGCTAACAGAAAAAATTCGTAGAAAACCTTATGCAGTAATTCTTTTAGATGAAATAGAAAAAGCTCATCCAGATGTTATGAATATGCTTTTACAAATATTAGATGATGGAAGACTTACAGATTCAAATGGTAAAACTGTAAACTTTAAAAATACTGTAATAATTATGACTTCAAATATAGGTGCAAGGTTAATTACAGATAAAAAATCATTAGGATTTGTAAATGCTGATGCTGAATCTAATGAGTCTAAAGAATATGAAAACACTAAGAAAGAAGTCATGGCAGAACTAAAAAGAGAATTTAGGCCAGAGTTTATGAATCGTATAGATGAAATTATCGTATTCCATAAATTAAATGATGATGAAATATCTGATATTATTGATATAATGCTAAATCAAGTTATAGATAGAATGAAAGCAGAAAAATATGAAATAGAGTTTGATGAAGATGTTAAAAAATTGATTGCAAGTAAGGGAATTGATAAGTCGTTTGGTGCAAGACCTCTAAGAAGAACTATTCAAAACTTGGTCGAAGACTACTTGGCAGAGTCTATTTTGGATGGAAGCTTAAAGAAAAATAAAAAGACAAAAATTGGTGTGAAAGATGAAAAAATAGCAATAGTGTAATTTATCATATA
>CANQFW010000064.1 GCA_947599995.1 uncultured Clostridia bacterium | reverse complement strand
ATTAATACTAAAGGGTATAAATATAAAGAAGTTAAGTTTATGAGTATTCAAAGGGTAGATTGGTGGAAGAAAGGAACATCTTTTTTAATATCTAAATTTACTGGTAAAAAATATGGAAAGAGTTTTTAAAGGTGAGAGCATGAGTCCAATGGTAAACAGATACCTTCTTTTTATGAAACCACTAAATTTGGAAAAACATTATAAGAAAACATTCAAAATATTTGTAGTTTTTATTGTTTGGATGTTTATAGTAAATGTAGTAATGATGAAACTAGATGATAAGTCAATTACAGTAATAGGAAGTTTTATAAAAAATACATTTCAATCAGTAGAGATTGGTGGTGGGGCAGTAATATTATTAAAATTGGTCAGAATTCATTGGGTATATATTTATTTTTTTGGATCTATACAAGATTTTTAAAAAACTTTATAAATGTTGGTGGATACATAAAATATGTTGACAATATAGTAAGTAATCTATTAATAGTACTTTTTATAATGCTAATTAGTTATATAAGTAATGAAATAATAAAAAAGATTCCTATATTAAAAGAAATTGTAAAAATATAAAGAGCAGAAAAATAGGAGAAATAAAAATGAAACAAGATGAAATTATCAATGAAAATAGAGAAAGTCAAGATTTAATATCAGTTATTATACCTATATACAATGTAGAACAATATTTAGATAGATGTATTGATAGTGTAAAAAAACAAACTTATACAAATTTAGAAATAATTCTAGTAGATGATGGTTCTCCAGATAATTGTGGAAAAATGTGTGACGAATATGCTGAAGATGATAAAAGAATAAAGGTAATCCACAAGGAAAATGGAGGACTATCTGATGCAAGAAATGCAGGCATTGAAATTGCAACAGGAGAATATATAACATTTATTGATTCAGATGACTATGTTTCACTAGATTATGTAGAATATATGTATAAACTGTTAAAAGATGCGGGAGCAAAATTATCTATATGTGGAGTAATGGATGTTTGGAAAAATACGAACATTGAAAATGAAGATAGTAAAAAAATAACAGAATACAAACTATCACCAAAGGAAGCTTTTGAAAATCTTTTATTTGATAAGGGAATAGAAATTTGTGCTTATGCAAAATTGTATCATAAATCATTATGGGAAAAGGAGAGATTTCCTAAAGGAAAAGTATATGAAGATACAGCAATTATGTATAAAATTTTTGATCAAGCAGAAATTATTTGTTTTGGAAGTAAAAAATGCTATTATTATATTGCCAGAGTAGGATCGATTTCAAAGCAAAAAGGGTATAACAAAAACGAAGAAGATTATATTAATCACACAACACAAATGCTAGAATATATAGAAAAAAAATATCCAGAACTTCAAACAGCGGTACACAGATTTGATTTATATGCAAAATTTAGAATATTAAGAATGCTAGTATATACTAAGCCACGCAATAAAAAAATGGAAAAATATTGTATAAATGGTATAAAAGAGAATAAAAAAGAGGTCTTTTTCAATAAGAATACACCTAGAAGAGACAAAATTGCTATATTATTATTAAATTTAGGGTTAATTACTTTTAAATATACCTGGAATTTATATTGTAAAATTACAGGAAGAATTTAAAATGGAGGATAAAATATGATAACATATATTGTAATGATAATAATTTCAATAGTGTTTTTGTTAATTTCAAATAAATCAAAAAAAAAGTCAAGTAAAATAATATTCTTTATTCTAGCTGCACTTACTTTTTTTATAATATCTGCAATAAGATATGATGTAGGAACAGACTATTTAAAAAGATATGTTTATGATTTTAATAGAATGGCTAAAAAAATTGAGGTCGAAAATTTTGAGATAGGATTTAAAGTTCTAATTTGGTTTTGTTTATTATTTACAAAAAATGCTAATTTATTATTTATTTTAACTTCAGCAATAATTATAACATTAACAATGACTACAATTTATTCTAAATCTAATAATATAATTTTAAGTGTTTTAATATTTTTTTTAGGTGGCTTTTTCTTTGATACACTTAATTTAGTTAGACAATATATTGCAATAAGTATTATTTTATTTGCATATCGTTTTTTGATAAAGGAAAAGCAAGAAAAGAAAGACTATGTCGCTTTTATAATATCTGTAATACTTGCAATGACAATGCATAGTTCAAGTATCGTAGCTTTTATACTTATTTTATTAAATAAAAAAATGATAATGAAATGGAAATGGTTATTACCGATATGTATCTGTATTTTAATATTAAATGAAAATTTAATGAATTTAATTGAATGGGCAATACAAAATACAAGATTTAACGTGTATTTGACAGGAAAGATGGCGCGAGGGGAAGTTTCAGTTTTATTTATAATAGAGAACTTACTAGTGTATATTTTTATGTATTATGTATTTTCAAGAAATCAAAGAAATATGAAAAATGGCAAAGAAGATATATTTTTGATGAATGTACAGGGAATAAGTTTACTTGTAACTGTATTAGGAGCTTGTCATATGCAGTTTGCAAGGATTGCATTATATTTTCTAATTTTTCAAATTATTTCTATTCCAAATTTTATATGTAAAATACCAGTAGAAGAAGTAAAAAATGACATTGCTAAAATTGGAAGAAACAGAATAAATATAGAAAAGATATTACCATATACAAAAAAAATAGTAAGTATAGTTTTTATAGTAAGTTTTATTACAATATTTTATTACAATAATGTAATAAATAATAATAATGATGTAGTTCCATATAAAACCATCTTTAGTGTTCAGAAACATAAATAAATATAGAATCAAAATACATAGTAGGAAGGATTGTGAACAAGTATGGAAGATAAAATATCTGTAATTTTACCAACATATAAGTCAGAAGATACATTATCTAGAGCAATACAGTCTGTATTAAATCAAACATATAAAAATATAGAACTTATTGTAATTGAAAATGGACCTGTAGGGAAAGCACAAGATATTTTAAATACATTCAATTTAGAAAAAACACAAAAGATTAAATATATATATAGCGAGATCGCAAATGTAAGTAAAGCAAGAAATATCGGAATTGATAATGCTACAGGAAAATATTTAGCTTTTATTGATTCTGATGATTGCTATGAAAAAGATTTTTTAGAAAAAATGCTTTTTCAGATTAAAAATAATAATTTGCAATTAGTTACATGTGGATATAAAACGGTTTATTCTAAAGAAAATAAATTGATAGAACAAAATGATAAAATAAAAAATACAACAGATATAAAAATGTATTTAGAGACTCTTAAGGAGAATTATCTTTTTAATGAGCTGTGGAGCAAATTATATTTAAATAGCATTGTACAACAAGAAAATATTAGATTAAATGAAAACTATGAATTGGGAGAAGACTTTATTTTTAATTTAGACTATATAGAGCATGTAAGTAGAGTTGGCTTTATTAATGAGCCTTTATATATTTATACTGATGGACAAGATGGACTAAAATTAAGATATAGAAAAGATAAGTTTGAAATTGAATATAGCTTAACTAAATATTTACAAGAATTTTATAAAAAACAGAATTACTCAATGGAGTATATATATAATCGTTTTGCTAGAGTCTACTATAATGGAATTTTAAATATTTATGCAAAAAATAATCCACAGACAAAAAAAGAAAAAGATAAACAATTAATTGAATTTATTAAATCAGATAAATATATTAATGATTTGAAATCTATTGAGAATAAGATTACAGAAAAAAAATTTAAAATTGCAGTTAAGTTTTTTTTCTTAAGAGGAAAGCATATGATCAAATTTTTCGTATTTATTAATAATTTACGAAGAGGTTAGATTTGAAAAATAATTATAATAAAAGATTAATTTAGGACAAATTCTTATTACTTGAGTGAAGGGAAAGTGAATATTAGTGAAAATATATGTAGATGCATATTTAGCAAAAAACTTAGGAGACGACTTATTTATAGATATTTTAGTGAAAAGATATTCAAACCATAAATTTTATGCTATTTCAAAAGGAACAAAAAATAGGAATTATGAAAATTTGAAAGTATATTCTAATCAATACATATATCGTGCCTTAAAAAAATTTCAGCTTGAAAAATACTTGGCAAATTGTTTTGAGTTGGTTGTTTCAATCGGTGGAAGTATGTATATGGAAAATGGAGATAGCAAAAGAGATTTTTCACTGGGGAAAAATAAGCGTTTTATATTAGGCAGCAATTTTGGCCCATACAAAACGCAAGAATATCTTAATAATATAAAGAATGTGTTCAAATCTGCAGAGGATGTTTGTTTTAGAGAAAAATATTCATATGATTTATTTAAATGTTTACCAAATGTTAGATATGCTTCTGACATTGTATTTGCGATGGATACTAAAAATATAAGAATAACACATAGAAAAAGAGCAATTATTTCTATTATTTCATGTGACTATAAGATAGGAAAAAAATATTCAGAAAGTTATGAAAAAAAGATGATTGAGTTAATAGATTTCTTGCAAAAGAAAGGATATGAAATCTGTTTAATGTCTTTCTGTAAGGAAGAAAATGATGAAACCGCAATTGTAAGTATTTTAGAAAAATGTGATAATGAATTAAGAAACAAAATTGAAACATATTTCTACGATGGAAATATTAAAGAAGCTCTAAATGTATTAGCTGATTCGTCTTTAATAGTAGGGTCAAGATTTCATGCAAATATTATAGGACTTTTATTAGAAAAAACAATTATTCCTGTAATATATAGTGATAAAACAAAACATGTTTTAGATGATATGAATATTAGTCCTAAAATGATTGACATAAGAAATATAGAAAATTTTAGTGTGGAGTCTATTAAAGAGGAAGATTTAAATTATGTTATAGATGTATCAAAACAAAGAAAAGATGCTTTAAGGCATTTTGAAAAATTAGATAAATATTTAGGATACGAAATGAGTGGTGAGAAATAAAAAATGAGTAAGGAAAAACAACTTTTAAAAAATACTATTATTGTTACAATAGGAAAAATATCAACTCAACTAATTACTTTTTTATTGCTTCCGGTATATACTGCAGTCCTTACAAAGGAAGAATATGGTGTAGTAGACTTACTAAATACTTTAGTTAGTCTATTTTTACCTATTGTAACTTTACAAGTTGAACAGGGCTTATTTAGGTATTTAATCGACTGCAGAAATGAAAAAAATAAACAAATTGAGATTATAACAACAGTTGTAAGGTTTATAATTATTCAAACAATTATTTACATAGTTGTTTTCTTAGCAATAGGTAGTTTTATAAAGAATGATTATAAATATTTTCTAGCATTAAACCTAATAGTATCGATGTTCGTAACTATATTTTTACAGATATGTAGAGGTTTAGGGGATAATAGAAGATATTCAATAGGAAGTTTTATTTCTGGTTCAGCAACTGTAGTTTTAAATGTTATATTTATTGTTATATTTCATCTAGGTGCTTATGGAATGCTAGGTGCAAGTTTAATTGCAAATTTAATTTGTGTTATTTACATATTTTTAGGAGAAAAAATCTACAAATTTATAGATTTTAAAAAGTATAATAGTAACATCATGAAAAAAATAATAAAATATTCTATACCGCTTGTACCAAATATGATTTCATGGTGGATAGTTGATGCTTCAGATAGAACAATAATATCTGCGATTTTGGGAATTGGAAAAAACGGAATTTATTCTGCTGCAAATAAATTTACGAATGTATTTGCAAGTTTGTATAGTGTATTTAATCTTACATGGACAGAATCAGCAGCAATTAATATAAATTTACCTGATAAGAATGAATTTTTTAGCAAGATTTTAGATGTTACAATAAGATTTTTTGGTTCTTTAGTGTTAGGAATAATAAGCTTTATGCCTTTTGTATTTCCAATTTTAATTAACCAAAGTTTTGAAGAAGCGTATTTACAAATCCCTATTTTAATGATAGGTGGAATGTTTAATGTTTTAGTAAGCTTTATAGGTTCAATATATGTAGCAAAAAAAATTACTAAGGAAATTGCAAAAACATCAATTTTTGCTGCTATAATTAATATTACAATAAACATATTATTAATTAAAAAAATAGGGTTATTTGCGGCATCTATTTCAACATTAATAGCATATATGTCAATGTTTATATATCGATTTATTGATAGTAAAAAATATGTTACACTTTTTATTAATAAAAAGATAGTATATACAATGATATTATTTCTAGCATGTTCTATAGCAATATATTATGGAAGTAGTCTTAAATTAAAAATTTTAAATGCAACTGTTATAACAATATATGCTATTATTATCAATAAAAATAGTGCAGGATTTATATTACAAAGTATAAGAAAAAAAGTAAAAAAAAGCCAAAAAAGTTAAAAAATATTTGTAATAATAAAAAGAGTGTGATATAATACTCAGAAAATAGGTAGAAAAAAGCTGGAAAATAATTGAAATCTTGATAGTATTAAATTTTAATTCTTTTGCAACTGATTTGTGCCTTAGAAAGGAAAGGGGTAAAAAATGAAAAAGAAAATTTGTTTAACAGTAGTGTTATTTATTATTTGTGTTATGTTTAACATTAAAGGTGTATTTGCAACAAATTATAGCAATAAATATGTTAGCATTGACATACCAAAATCAATAGAAAAGAGTTATAGTAATGTAGATGATGATAGTGCATGGGAATCCTTTTATAGATATGAAAAAGGAGCTATTGCATATACTATGGTTCATTATGATGTATATAAAAGGAGCCAATATGCTAGTAAAGAGTACACAAAAAGCTATTTAGATCAAATGGTAGAAATTTTAAAAAATACAATAGAAAAAAATGGTGATAGTTGTATATTTTATCATAAGGATTTAATTGAATTAAATGGATGTAAAGGTATGAGAATAGCATATAAACAATATGATAAATCTTTAAATCAAAGTAGTTATATTGATGAATATTTCTTATTATCAGATAATAGAGAATACTATCTAAATATAGAAAGCACTTTAAGTACATATATAGATAGTAAAGAAGAAAAAGAAATTGTAAATTCTTTTAAAATAAAAGATACAGTGAAATTAAGTAGAGGAATTTCATTTGTAGATGTACCTTCAAATGCATGGTATAATAGTGCAGTTAAATATGTAGAGGATAAAAAGATAATAACAGGAATAAATGCGTATACTTTTGCGCCTGGACAAAAATTAACAAGAGGTATGTTAGTAACTATATTACATCGTATGGAGGGAATGCCAAATGTATCAGGAAAGAGTAAGTTCCCTGATGTTCAAGATTCAAAACAATTTTATTACACAGCAGTAAAATGGGCAACAAGTAAAAAAATAGTAAGTGGATATAATAACGGTAAATTTGGACCAGACGATCCAATAACAAGAGAACAATTAGCTGTAATGTTAAATAATTATTGTAACTATAAAGGCAAATATAAAAGTGTAAGTGGAAATTTAAGTGCATTCAAAGATAGTAGCAAAATAAATTCATATGCAAAATATGCAGTTAATTGGGCAGTTGGTAATAAAATAATAACAGGAGATCAAGGAAAAATTAATCCACAAGGAAATGCTACAAGAGCAGAAGCTGCATCAATGATTTATAAATATTGTTTAAATATTGGAAGATAGAATGGAATATTTTCAAATATATGGCATACAAATATAGAGTGTTGTTAAATATATTATGATTTTTATAATTTATGTTTATTTATACTCTAAGAAATTTATCGTTAAAAACGATGGACTTGACGTAGAGAAAAAATATGCGAACGTTACAAATTCAAAAAGCAATGCTTTGTAGAATTTGTTGGTCCGTTTTTTATATAAATTATACTGTAATAAATATATCTTATAAAAAAGGAGGAGATTATTAATGAAAATAAATAAATTTTCAAAAATAATAATAACATTTGTTATATTTCTTATTACATGTTTACTATTACAAAGTGAAGTCAAAGCTACAGAC
>CANQFW010000063.1 GCA_947599995.1 uncultured Clostridia bacterium | reverse complement strand
ATGATATATTAAATAAAAAAGCCAAAAAAAGAGATAATAAGAGATAATAAAAGAAAATTAGATTTAATATGAAAATTTACACAAAAACTGGGGAAAAATGAAATTGAAAAAAAAACATCCATATGCTAAAATATCAAAAGTCGTTTAGACAATATGGCGATGTAGCTCAGTTGGCTAGAGCACGCGGTTCATACCCGCGGTGTCGAGAGTTCGAATCTCCCCATCGCTACCAAAAATTAAACCTCGTAATTACTGGTAAGTCAGTTGTTACGAGGTTTTTATAAATTCGCTTAATGTAGTGAAAATACAATATATTTTTATGACTAATTAAATTTACAATTAAAATTAATCTTTCACAATCAATTTTTTAGTAAAATCCAGATTTCCCCAAGAATCATTAGAAAACCCTAAAGTATATACATTAGTAGCATAAATATCTTTTTCCATAATAATTTGCAAATTTTTATTTTTATTAGAATCCATAAATTTCTTTACAGAAGTAATAATTTCAAGCGCTGGATTAGCTTTAGAAATTTGACTAATTAATTTTTTTCCATTACTATTAAAACCTAAAACTCTAACATAAGGCATTGTTTTTTTGGAAATTTGCATATCTTTTTTTGTAATTCCAAGTAAAGAATATAGAAGAATTCTTTTAAGTCTAGTTTCAGTATAGCGTTTAGAAGATGCTATATTAATAAATTCATCAATGCTATTGCATGATACAGCAGCTTTTTTTATAATATTTTCCAATCCTTCAGAGACATCAGGTAATTTTCGTATATTGTCTAAAGTCATTTTTCTTAGATTGTAAATTATTGTTTTTTCAAAAGCATACATATTTGGAACGAAATGCCCTTTATTCATTTCGTCAGCTAAAATAGTATAACTTGCAGGAGTTAAAGCATTTTTTAAATTTCTTGTTCTATTTAATTGAATCATATTTCTAATTGCGGAAGCACTTGTAATTTGGCCAGTATATTCCTTAGTCAAATGGCCGGATTTCTTTCTATGAATTAATAATGGATTTATAGTAGATTTATATTTTTTCAAGGCTTTTAAATATTCAATAGCTAATATATTATTAGGCTCACTTAAAATTAAAGAATAAGAGCTATCGTTTAAAAATTTTACTAATGCATTTTCCCTAGCTTTTGGAAAGGATAGACCTTTTTCTAAATCTTCATGCAACAAACTTTTATATTCTTTAGGCTCTTTGTATAGAGTATTAGCAACTATATTTAATTTATTTAAATTGTTAGTTTCAGCACCGAAGGATAAATTATCAATTATTTTTAAAGAGGATAATATTCTTATAGCTCCTTCTGCAAAGTTTTCAGCACTTGATGTTGCATATAAGGTGGGAAGTTCTAGAACCAAGTCTGCTCCATTTGCTAGTGCCATTTCAGCTTTTGTCCATTTATCTATTAAAGAAGCTTCTCCTCGTTGGGTAAAGTTTCCGCCTATAATAGTTATACAATAATCATCTTTTGTGAGTTCTTTTGATTTTAAAAGATGGTACAAATGACCATTATGAAATGGATTGTATTCTGCAATTATTCCTAAAACCATAACATTTTACCTTTCTATTTTTATGAATTATAAACTCACGTTTCGTTACATTTTTTTATACTCTAGGAAAGTCATCGTTAAAAACGATAGACTTGACATAGAGGAGAAATATGCGAACGTTAAAAATTCTAAAAGCAATGCTTTGTAGAATTTGTTAGTCCGTTTTTTTATAAAACTACATGTTTAAAAATATTATGCTGTGACTTACAATAATAATATAACATAATTTTACAAAAACTTCAAGAATTAATTGACTGATTTATATCTTTATGATATAAATCAATAATAGGATGCTAATTCAAGCTTATATATCTACAAATAAATTGTAAAATAATACAATTTAATGGAAGGAGCATATGATTGTTTTAATCATAAAATGAAAAATGTATGGAAAAAAAATAGAAGAAATATTATTAAATTTAGAAGATGGTAAGATACATCTAGCTGGTGGAAGTGCTATAGGGATGGTGCTATCAATTGTAAATGCGCTTATCAAATATATTGCAAATTTAAGTTTAGGTAAAAAGAAATATGAAAACGTTCAGGATAAAGTAAAAGAAATTTTAAATGATGCAGAAGAATTAAAACAAAAGTCAATAAAAGCAATAGATAAAGATAAAGAGATTCTAGAACAAATTTTAAATGCATATAAAATTAGAAAAGAAGATGGGAAAAAGTATCAAGAAGTATTAAAAAACGCAGTAATTTTTTGCATGGATGTAGTCTCTATTGCATATGATACTTTAATATTGTCTGATAGAATTAGTAAAGTAGGAAATAAAATGCTTGAAAGTGACTTTAAAATTTGTAAATACTATGCAATAGCATCTATTCAGTCATCAATAGTGAATGTACAGGTTAATTTAAAAGATATAGAAGATATAAATTATAAAGTTTTGATAGAAAAAAAATGCAATAAAATCTTACAAAAGGCAATGACAATCTAATACTACTACAACCAGATTTATGCCTTAGGAAGGAAAGAGATTAAATATGGAAATATTAGATGGAAAACAAGTTGCAGAAAATATAAAGAAAGATTTTGAGGAAAGACTAAATAAAGTAAAAATAAGACCCAATATTGCAGTATTAGGAATAAAAGGTGATGGAGCGAGCGATATTTATACAAGAAAAATAAAAAAAAATTGTGAGAAATATCGAATTGGCTTTAAGCTAATACTATCAGAAAATGTAAAAGATTTTAAAAAGAACTTTAAAGAAATAAAAGATGATGAAAGTATTACAGGGATTATGTTTCAGCAACCATTAGATGGGAATGTTTTAAATTTAATAAATGAAATTCCAGCACAGAAGGACATTGAAGGAATTGGAATAAATAATATGGGAAAACTGTTTTTAGGAAATGAAGATGCACAAATTCCATGTACAAGCAAAGCTGTAATTAAAACAATTGAGTATTACGGAATAAATTTAGAAGGAAAAAAGGTAGCTATAGTTGGAAGAAGTAGTATAGTAGGGAAACCATTAATCCCTCAATTATTGAAGAAAGATGCTACAATTACAGTATGTCACTCTAAAACAAAAAATTTAGTAAAAGAATTACAAACAGCAGATGTTGTAATAATGGCAATAGGAAAAGCAAACTTTTTAAAAAAGGAAATGATAAAAAAAGATGCAATCTTAATTGATGTTGGAATTAATTTTCTAGATGGAAAAATAGTTGGAGACATAGATTATGAAGATGTAAAAGATTATGTAAAAGCAATTACTCCTGTGCCAGGAGGAATTGGAATAGTAACGAATGCACTATTAATTGATAATATTATAAGATCGGTAGAATAAAGAAATGATAATAAAAAATTTTTAAAAAAATTTTAAGCCAATTTTTGCCTAAAATCCCGGAATCTTCTAATATTTCAAAGAAAATCCAGATTTGTAAAAACTTTGACTTTTCTTTAAGTTTGTAGTATAATAAATATGTTGATTACATAAAGGGGATAAAATAAAAAATTTGCTGAAAGGAGAGAGATGTACATGTATAATGTAGGTGATGAAATAGTTATGCCAATGCACGGGGCAGGAAGAATAGATGCAATAGAGGAAAGGGATATCTTAGGAGAAAAACAATCATATTATATACTAAAAATGCCAGGTGAAGTTAAGGTTATGGTTCCAATTGAAAAAGCAGATAAAGTTGGAATCAGAAATGTAATAGACAAAAATTCAGCAGATAAAGTATTAAGTGTTTTAGAACAAGATGAAACAGAGATGAATAAAAATTGGAACAAAAGATACAGAGATAATATGGACAAAATTAAAAGCGGAGATATATACGAGATTGCCGATGTAGTAAGAAACTTAAGTTTTAAGCAAAAAGAAAAGGGACTTTCTACAGGAGAAAAGAAAATGCTTACCAATGCAAAACAAATTTTGGTAAGTGAGTTAGTTTTAGCAGAGCAATCAAATAAAGAAGAAATGGAAAAAATGGTTGATAGTAAAATAAACAATTCGTTTATGCTATTTAGATCAAATGACAATATAAAACAAAGTGTTGTACAAAAATTCATACCGTTTGATTCGGAAGTAGCAGATAATGCTTAAAAATAAAAAATTAAAAGAAATAATCTATTTTTGTAGATTATTTCTTTTTTTCTACAATAAGAAAAGACAAACTTTTTAATTAAAATGTAGTACAATATAGATCGGGTGAAAAAATGACAGTTTATATAGATGTATTATTTTTAGAAAACTTGATTTTAAACAGTATAATTTTATACGCTACGGCAATTATTTCTAAAGCCAAAATACAGCATCTAAGAATATTATGTGCAAGTATTTTAGGTGCGTTTTATGTAATAATATATTATGTGTTTAAAATAAAAGTGTATACAAATATTATAGCAAAGTTATTTTTAGCAATTTGTATGATTTACATTGTATTTAGGCCTAAAAAGCCAAAAGACCTGTTTAAATATTCTATGCTATTTTTTTTAGTATCGTTTGTTTTTGGAGGAGCGTCATTAGGAGTAATTTATATTGTAAATTCAAATAATGTAATAATTAAAAATGGAATGATACTTGGAAAGTATACTATAAACACAATTATGTTTGGTGTTATTATTGCATTTATAGTATGTATTTTATCGTTTAAATTAGTAAGAACAAGATTTACGAAGCAAGATATGTTTTGTGACCTTAAGATAAAGGTAGAAGGAAAAGAAATTAAAACAAAGGCGATGATAGATACAGGAAATTTGCTCAAAGAACCAATAACAAATATTCCTGTGGTAGTTGTTGAGTACACTGTTCTAGAAGGTGTGCTACCAAAGGAAGTTTTACATAGTACAGAAAACATATTAGGAGGTGATTTAGAAAATATACCAATAGAAATTCAGAAAAAATATTTATCTAAATTAAAAGTAATACCTTTTTCTTCATTAGGAAAACAAAATGGAATGTTACTTGGAATAAAGGCAGATTCATCAAAAGTAGTATATGGAGAAATTGAAAAAGATATAGATAGTTTAATAATAGGAATTTATAATAAAAAATTGTCAAAGAAAGGAGATTACAGGGCTTTACTTGGAATTGAAGTACTCTAATTAATAATATTAATTTTTTTTAGAGATTAGTTTTATTAATTAAAAAGTATAGCATATTAAATAAAAATATGGTTTATAGGTCAATCCATTAAAAGATTTCTATTTAAGTAAGCTAATAGACGAGAGCAAAAATTAAATAGAAATACAAAAAACCTAAATATATTTTGCGAGGAAGCGTTGAATTGTATGAATATTGTAGAAATATTGAAAAACAATATAAATTCATTAAAAATAAAATATTTAAAAAATGGAAATATAGATGATTGTTATGAAGAACCTATATTTTACATAGCAGGGAGTCAGACTCTTCCACCTCCACTCCCAGAAGAAGAAGAGCAGGAGTACATAAATAAATTATCAGATGAAGACAACTTAGAAGCAAGGCAGGTTCTGGTTGAAAGAAATTTGAGACTAGTTGTGTATATTGCAAAGAAGTTCGAAAATACTGGAATTGGTATAGAAGATTTAATTTCAATAGGAACAATAGGTCTTGCTAAAAGTGTAAATACGTTTAATAGCGAGAAAAAGATTAAACTTGCTACATATGCTTCAAGATGTATTGAGAATGAGATTTTGATGTATTTGAGAAGAACAAATAAAACCAAAGGTGAAGTATCTATTGATGAACCGTTGAATAAGGACTGTGATGGAAATGAGCTTTTACTTTCAGACGTTTTAGGAACTGATCCAGATATAACCTCTAGAAATATTGAAGATGAAGTGGAGAGAAAATTATTAAAAGCATCTATAGGAAACCTAAATGATAGAGAAAAGGACATAATGGAAATGAGGTTTGGATTTAAAAATGGTGACGAAAAGACTCAAAAGGAAGTAGCTGATGAACTTCGGAATTTCGCAGAGTTATATTTCGAGACTAGAAAAAAAGATAATTAAGAAGATGAAAAAGGATATTTTGAGTAAGACAGGTTAATATAAATTTTAACAAAATATTAATGTGAGTAGATAGTATACCAATATATAAATAGAATGAAAATTTAAAGTACACTAGTATAGTTATTATATAAGGGGTGTTATATTATTAAAAAGCTACGAATATGTAATATACAATTAATGTTAAAATCATAAATTAAATATAAAATAGTTATATACAAAAAAATATAAATGTGATAAAATATTTCTTATAGAAACAGTATAAAATAATATAATATAATAGTTTAATGAGGATTTTAAAATGAAAAAAACAAAAAAATATTTAAGAAATTTTATTTTATTTGCATTTTTAATATGGCTTACATTTCATATTTTGCTAAAAGATCAAAATATGGAAGAATTATTTGAAATACTAAAAGATGTAAAATTACCATTTGTTTTTATTGGCGTTTTATGTATGGCTGTTTATTTTTTGTGTGAATCTGTAAATATGAAAAGAACATTGACAGCATTAGGGGAAAAGGTAAATGTTGCAAGATGTTATAAATACACGTTGATAGGATTTTTCTATAGTTCAATAACACCGGCAGCGTCAGGAGGACAGCCAATGCAAATATATTATATGCACAGAGATAAGATAAAAGTAGCAAGTTCAACATTGGCATTGGTTATTAATTTATGGAGTTTTCAAATTGTTACAATAGGAATGGCTTTAGTTAGTGTGATATTTTATCATAATTACATCGATATAGGACTAATAATATTATTTTGTATAGGAATATTTCTAAACTTAATGGCACTTACATTATTAATTATAGGAATTTTCTCTAAACAACTTTCAACTAAGCTTGTAGATTTTGCAAAAAAAATAATGAGAAAATTGAAGATAAAAAATCTAGAAAAAAAGGAACAGTCTATTACTGAAGCACTTGAAAAATATAATGGAAGTGCTAAATACATAAGAAAAAATAAGAAAATACTTTTAAAACAGTTTATTACAGCTATAATTCAACAAGTTGTATACTATAGTGTACCATTTTACGTATGTATGGCATTTGGCATAGAAGGAGTTAGTATTATAAAAGTAATTGCACTTCAATCAATTGTATATGCTACTGTTTCCGGAATACCATCTCCAGGGGCAGTAGGTGTTAGCGAGGGAGCTTTTGTTTCAATATTTAAAACAATATTTGGAGCAGAATTAATAAATGGCGCGGTGTTATTAAATAGAGGAATAAGCTTTTATTTAATGGTATTTATTTGTGCAATTGTTGTTTTGTATAATACTTTTAAAAGTAAAAAAGATGTTATAAAAAAGGTTAGAAAAAAATGTGATTAAAAATGGAAAAATATTTAGATTTTAGAGATAAAATAGATTATAAAAAATTAAATGATGTAGCTAGAATAATAAAAGATGGTGGAATTGTTGTTTTCCCAACGGAAACAGTCTACGGAATAGGAACTAATGGATTAGACGCTAAAGCTATTGAGAAGTTATATAAAATAAAGAAAAGACCTTTTAGTAAACCAATATCTTTACTTGTGTCTGATATGGAAATGATAAAAAATGTAGCAAGAGATATTACAGATATGGAATACAAATTAATGAATGCTTTTTTTCCAGGTCCGTTTACAATTATATTAAAAAAGAAAGATGTGGTACCAAATATTTTAACTGCAAATGGAGAAACAGTTGGAATTAGAATACCAGATAACGAAATAGCCAGGAGTCTTATAGAATATTCAGGAGTTCCAATAGCTACAACAAGTGCAAATATTTCAGGAAAAGAAAGTGGAACTAATATGGAGAGTATACTTAAACAATTTAAAGATGGTGTAGACTTTTATATTAATGGTGGTGAAAGTAAGATTGGTGTAGGTTCTACAATTGTAAAAGTGATTGATGGAAATCCAATAATTTTAAGACAGGGAAGTATAAGTA
>CANQFW010000062.1 GCA_947599995.1 uncultured Clostridia bacterium | reverse complement strand
AAAAAATACTAAGAAGAAAAAATCTAAAAAAACGAAAGAGAGGGCTTAAAATATGAGTGATGAAAAAAGAGTTTTAATTTTAGATAAATATGACCATAAATTATTAGTAAAAACCTTATGTGATAAAAGAAATGAGTTAATTCAAAATGGAGAACCCACAGATTTAATTGATGAAATGCTTTTAAAGACTGTTGATGCTCCTACAAAACATTTCTTTAAGAAGAAAAAGGCTAAAGATTATGAGGCACGATAATAATAAAGAAATTGCTATATTATTTATTGTTGGAATTATACCTGTGATTTGGTTAGGATTACTTATTGCTCCTTATATTGATGATGGTTTAATTGGTATAGTAAAAAACACTTCTACAATAGTAAATAATCCTCTTCATATAATATTTTGTAATAATAGTATTAGAAGTATATTTGTTTTATTGCTTATATATGGGTTATTAGTTGGATTATACTATTCTACAAAAGGTAATTATAGAAGAAAAGAAGAACATGGTTCAGCAAAATGGGGAAATAATAGACATATAGATAGAAAATATGAACAAAGTCCAGAGTCTGAAAATAAAATTCTCACACAAAATGTAAAATTAGGATTAAATGCCAAAAAGCACAGAAGAAACTTAAATATTTTAGTCTGTGGTGGTAGTGGAGCAGGTAAAACAAGATTTTTTGGAAAGCCTAATGTAATGCAATGTAGTAAAAATTGCTCCTATGTTATTTTAGATCCCAAAGGCGAGATTTTAAGAGATACTGGAGTTTTACTTGAGAAAAAAGGATTTGAGGTAAAAGTTTTAGATTTAATAAATATGGAAAAATCTCATTGTTATAATCCATTTGTATATTTAAAAGATGATAATGATGCTCAAAAACTTGTTACAAACCTCTTCAAAGCAACAACTCCAAAGGGAAGTCAATCAAACGATCCATTTTGGGATACGGCTGCTAGTATGCTTTTATTAGCATTAATTTTTTATCTTAAATATGAAGCTCCTGAAGATGAACAAAACTTTCCAATGGTAATGGAAATGTTAAGAGCAGGAGATGTTCACGAAGAAGATGAAAATTATATTAGTCCATTAGATATGCTGTTTCAAAATTTAGAAGAAAGAGCTCCAAACCATATTGCAGTAAAATATTATAAAGATTATCATTCAGGTTCAGCAAAGACTTTAAAGTCTATTCAAATAACACTTGCTAGTAGATTAGAAAAGTTTAACTTAAATAGTTTAGCAAGTTTAACAATGCAGAATGAATTAAATTTGCAAACATTAGGAGAAAAACAAACAGCACTATTTGCATTAATACCTGATAATGATACATCATTTAACTTTTTAGTAAGTATATTATATACTCAATTATTTCAACAATTATTTTATATAGCAGACCATAAATATGGTGGAGCATTACCTAAACATGTTCATTTCGTTATGGACGAGTTTGCGAATGTAAGTTTGCCAGACGATTTTGATAAAATTTTATCTGTTATGCGTTCAAGAAATGTATCAGTTTCAATAATATTACAAAATTTGGCTCAATTAAAAGCACTTTTTGAAAAACAATGGGAAAGTATAGTAGGTAACTGCGATACATTTTTATATTTAGGTGGCAATGAGCAAAGTACACATAAATATGTTTCTGAATTACTAGGTAAAGAAACAATAGATACTAATAATTATGGAAAATCAACAGGGCATTCTGGTAGTTATTCAACTAATTATCAGATTACAGGAAGGGAGCTTATGACTCCTGATGAAGTGCGATTATTAGATAATATGTATGCACTTTTATTCATTAGAGGAGAAAGACCTATAATGGATTTAAAATATGATATTTTGAAACATCCTAATGTAAGATATACAACAGATGGAGAAGAAAATCCATATATACATGGAGAAATAAAACACTCTATTGCAAGTATAGGATATAACGTTCAAAATATTGAAAAAATAAATACAAAAGATAATGAAATACAAATTGATGATAATCTTCTAATATTAGCAGAGGATGAACTTGAAGAATTTTTATATAGTAATGAAGATGTTGTGATAAATAATTGACCAGTTATTAATTTAAAATAAATTTTTAACTGGTCTTTTTTTATTCCAATTTAAAAATTAAATGAAAGGAATGATGTAAAGATGAAAAATTTAAAAGAAAAAATGAAAATAATTAATTGGAAAAATTTATTAAAAAGAGTAGGAATTATAGGAGGATATGTTGCTATATTAAATATATGTCAAGCAACAAATGTATTTGCAGATGATGATCCATTAGCAGTAATCAATAATTTGTCAGAATTCATGTTTGGATTAATAAGAGCAATAGGAATGATACTACTTGGTTGGGGAATTGTTCAAATAGGTTTAGCATTGAAATCGCATGATCCTTCTCAAAGAGCAAATGGATTTTTAACAGTAGCAGGTGGTGTAATTATAACTTTTGCAAAAGAAATATTAACATTAATTACTGGAGGGTAGGTCTTTAGGACTTACCTTCTTAAGATTTAAGAATGGAGGTGCAAGATTTTGAATTGGATAGTAGGAAATTTGCAAAATGCATTAGATACTTGGAATGAAAAACAAACAGAAATATGGACAATAATTTCTCAATCTCCTACAGAATTTAAAAATGGACAAATATGGAATGTAATTGTAAATATACATGGTGCCGTACAAGCAATTGCTTTAGCTTTACTTGTTATATTCTTTTTAGTTGGTGTTATTAAAACTTGTGGTTCAATATCAGAACTAAAAAAACCTGAACATGCTTTTAAATTATTCATAAGATTTGCAATTGTAAAAATAGTTGTAACACAGGGAATGGAATTATTAACTTCAATTTTTAGGATAATACAAGGTTCAATTTCGACTATAATAACAGCATCAGGTATGGGAAGTGCAAGTTCACTTAGTTTACCACAAGAAATAATTACTTCAATTGAAGGTTGTAATTTCTTTGAGAGTATTCCACTATGGGCTGTAACATTAATTGGTGGACTATTGGTAACAGTACTATCTTTTATAATGATACTTTCAGTTTATGGAAGATTCTTTAAATTATATTTATATACTGCAATAGCTCCTATTCCATTATCAACATTTGCAGGAGAACCTAGTCAACAAGTAGGAAAGAGCTTTTTAAAGTCATATTGTGCAGTATGTTTAGAAGGTGCAATTATAGTTCTAGCATGTATTATATTCTCTGTATTTGCAGCAAGTAATCCAGAGGTAGATCCAAATTCTGCTCCAGTAACACAAGTATGGAGTTATATAGGAGAAGTAGTATTCAATATGTTAGTTTTAGTAAGCACTGTTAAAATGTCAGACAGAGTTGTGAGAGAAATGATGGGATTATAGGAGGTGTGTTAGATTGGAAGTAAAAATAAATAAGGAAATAAGAGATTTTACAGAAAGTATATTTTTTGGACTGTCTATGAGGCAGTTCTTTTTTTCTGTAATTGCATGTGCAGTAGCAGTTATTTTGTATTTTATATTTAGACCATTTTTTGGTATAGAAACATTATCTTGGATGTGCATTTTAGGAGCTATTCCTTTTGCTGTTTTAGGATTTGTAAAATACAACAATATGCCAATAGAAAATTTTATAAAGGCATGGATAAAATCAGAAATTCTAATGCCTAAACATTTAACTTTTAAGTCAGAAAACATATATGCTTTAAGCTTAAAGCCTGTATACGAAAAAATAAAAAAGGAGGGAATGAAAGTTGATAATAAATAAAATATTAGATTTTTTATTTGGAAAGCATTTAAGAAAGAAAAATAAAGATAATATGAAAGTTCCTAAAAATGTTCAAGAGGCTATTCCTGTAAAAAGAATATGGAATGATGGAATTTTTTTAATGGAACACAATAAATATTCAAAATGTTTTAAATTTACTGATATTAATTATGCAGTAGCAAGTAAAGAAGATAAAGAAGAAATGTTTTTAGATTATAGTGAGATTTTAAATTCATTCGATAGTGGTGCAACAAGTAAGATTACAATTTTAAATAGAAAACTAAATAGAATTGATTTTGAAAAAACTATGATGATTGAAAAAACTGGAGATAATCTAGATAAATATAGAGATGAATACAATAAAATGCTACTTGATAAATCTACTGGAGCAAATGGAATTATTCAAGAAAAATATTTAACTATTTCAGTAGAAAAGAAAAACATAGAAGAGGCTAGAACATATTTTACAAGAGTAAGTTCTGAACTTGCAACACATTTTGCAGAATTAGGTTCAAAATGCGTTGAATTAGATGCAAAGGAAAGATTAAGAATATTTCATAGTTTTTATAGAGTTGGAGAAGAAACATCATTTCATTTTGACATAAAAGATAATATGAGAAAAGGGCATAATTTTAAAGATTTTATATGCCCTGATACATTTGAATTTCATAGTGACTATTTTAAAATGGGAAATAGATATGGTAGAGTATTATTCCTAAAAGAATATGCTTCTTATATTAAAGATAGTATGATTTCAGAGATTACAGATATAAATAGAAATATGATGTTATCTATTGATGTCGTTCCAATTCCTATGGATGAGGCTGTTAGAGAAGCGGAAAATAGAAGATTAGGTGTTGAAACAAATATAACAAATTGGCAAAGAAGGCAAATTTCTAACAATAATTTTAGTGCAGTAATACCTTATGATTTAGAACAACAAAGAAATGAATCTAAAGACTTTTTAGATGATTTAATAACCCGAGATCAAAGAATGTTTTTATCAGTTTTAACAATGGTACATACTGCAGAAACAAAAGAACAATTAGATAGTGATACAGATAGTATTTTAACAACTGTTAGAAAGCATTTATGCCAATTTGGAGTATTAAAATTTCAGCAATTAGATGGTTTAAATACAGTAATGCCATTTGGTGTTAGAAAAATAGATGCACTTCGTACTTTAACTACTGAAAGTTTAGCTGTATTTATGCCTTTTAGAGTACAAGAAGTACAACATGATAAAGGTATATATTATGGTCAAAATGTAATATCAAAAAATATGATAATAGCAGATAAGAGGGAGTTACTAAATGGTAACTCTTTTATTTTAGGTGTATCTGGTAGTGGTAAATCCTTTACTGCAAAGCAAGAAATATCTTCAATTGATTTAAGAGAACCAAATGCAGATATTATTTTAATAGATCCAGAACGCGAGTATTCGCCACTTGTAAAAGCTCTAGGTGGCGAGATAATTAAGATTTCAGCGACAAGTCCAAATCATATAAATGCAATGGATATGAATAGCGAATATGGAGATGGTGCCAATCCTGTAATATTAAAATCAGAATTTATATTATCTCTATGCGAACAATTAATAGGAAAAGGAAGTCTTGGGGCAAAACAAAAATCTATAATTGATAGATGTACAGCAAGTGTATATAGATTTTATCAGCAAGGAAACTATAAAGGTACTCCACCAACACTTCAAGATTTCAGAGAAGAATTATTAAAACAAAGTGAACCAGAGGCAAAAGATATTGCTTTAGCAATTGAATTATTTACAGATGGTAGTTTAAATACATTTGCAAAACAAACTAATGTAGATACAGAAAATAGATTAATCTGTTATGATATTTTAGATTTAGGAAAACAATTACAACCTATTGGAATGTTAGTTGTATTAGATAGTATATTAAATAGAATTACAGCGAATAGAGCAAAGGGAAGAAATACTTTTATTTTTATAGATGAAATATATTTATTATTTCAACATGAATATTCAGCAAACTTCTTATTTACTTTATGGAAAAGAGTAAGAAAATATGGAGCGTATTGTACTGGTATAACTCAAAATGTTGAGGACATGTTGCAAAGCCATACTGCAAGAACAATGCTTGCAAATAGTGAGTTAATTGTTATGCTAAATCAAGCATCTACAGATAGATTAGAACTTGCAAAATTATTAAATATATCAGAATTACAAATGGGATATATTACAAATGTTCCAGCAGGACATGGACTAATTAAAGTTGGAAGTTCATTAATTCCTTTTGAAAATAATTACCCAAGAGATACAGAGCTATATAGATTAATGACTACAAAACCAGGAGAAGGTGCTATTTGAAATGAAAAAAATAAAAAATATACTTTTTGTTGTAGTGATATTGCTACTTATAGGCGTTATGCTTGTAAGTGGCATACTTTATTTAAAAGATAAAAAACAAGACAGACAAGAACAAATTGTTTTTGATGAATTGATAGATATTATAGATAATCAAAATGAAGATAATACTTCAAATATAGATAATTATTCAGCATTATTTGAAATGAATACCGACATGATAGGTTGGATTAAAATAGAAGATACTAATATTGACTATCCAGTAATGCAAACAAAGAATAAACCTAACTACTATTTGCGAAGAAATTTTTATAAAGAATATTCTTATTATGGTACACCATATATGCAAGAAAATTGTGATATTGATAAAAGTGATAATCTAATTATTTATGGTCATCATATCAAAAATAATCAAATGTTTGGAATATTAGAAAAGTATAAATCTAAAGATTTTTATAATGACCATAGAATTATTAAATTTATAACTAAAAATGAAATTTTAGAATATGAAATTATTTATATTTTTAAAACATCTGCTAGTAATGGATTTGATTATTATAAGTATATTGATTTTAATGATGTAAGCGAGTTTAATACATTTACAAATAAATGTAAAGAACTTGCTTTTTACAATACAGAAACAGAGTCTAATTTTGGAGATAAATATTTGACTTTATCTACATGTGAGTATTCAATTAAAAATGGTAGATTTGTGGTAATAGCAAAGAAATTATAAAGGAGGTGCAAAATGGCTGATATAAAGGTAAAAAATAAAAATAGAGATAATATTAAAACTCTTGATAAAACAAAAATTGCAACTCAAAAATTTAAACAAAGTATTATAAAAGCTAAAAACATAACTCAAAATAGTTATGATAATTTAAGCGAAAGTAAAGATGAAGAAAATGTAAATGAATATACAACTAATAAATTGAATAATGCTATTAGAGTTACTAAAGATAAAGGATTGGACAAGTTTAATCAATATGGGCGAAAGGGTATAAAAGAAACCAAAAAAAATATTGAAATAACAAAACAAAAACTAGATTTAGCCAAGAAAAGAAGTCACGCAAGAAAAGTATCTAAAGGTATTATAAAGGGTTCTGAAAAGCAAATTGCAACGATAAAAACTGCTGAAAGGACAAGCAAGAAATCAGTTAAAAATTCAATAAAAACTGGTGGAAAAGTTATTAAAACTACTGAAAATAATGCATTAGTAATACAAAGAAACACAAAACTTCAGGCTAAAACTGCTCAAAAAACAGCAAAAATTATAAAGGAATCTGCTAAACAAGTAGCTAAAGTATCTAAAGACACAATAAAATCAGTAATTCGAGCTATAAGGGCTATTATAGCAGCAACTAAAGCTCTTATAATGTTTTTAATAGCAGGAGGTTGGATAGTAGCTTTAATTGTTATTGTTATATGTATGATTGGAATGTTAGTTAGCTCTATTTTTGGAATTTTCTTTTCAGGAGAGAATATAGGTGATGGATCAAAAAGTATGACTTCTGTTATTAGTGAATTAAATCAAGAATTTATAGGAAAAATTACTCAAATTCAAACAGAGAATCCTTATGAAGAATTTGATATTAATGGTTCAAGAGCAAGTTGGAAAGATGTTCTAGCAGTATATGTTGCAAAATATAGTAATGGTGATTATAAAACTGAAATGATGACTTTAGATGAAAATAAAATTTCTCAATTAAAACAAATCTTTTGGGATATGAATGAAGTCTCTTTTACAAAAGAAGTTGAAAAAGAAGAAAAGGTAATATTACATTTAACTTGGACAGAATATAAAACTATTGAACATGTTAAATTACATATAAAAATAAATAGTAAAACAGCCTTACAAATGGCTGACCAATATAATTTTAGTGTAATTCAAAAAGTACAATTAAATGACTTATTACAAGATGAATATTTAGCTATGTGGAGTCAAGTTATTTATGGTACTTCTGGTAATAGTGACATTGTATCTGTTGCTCAAAGTCAAATAGGAAATGTAGGTGGCGAGCCTTATTGGTCTTGGTATGGTTTTAATTCAAGAGTAGAATGGTGTGCTTGTTTCGTAAGTTG
>CANQFW010000061.1 GCA_947599995.1 uncultured Clostridia bacterium | reverse complement strand
AATTATATTATGATATTCTTTACTTTTAAAGCAATAATAAAATAGTCGCTTATTTCCATTTTCTTTATTTTTCATCATTATATTTTACTAAATTAATTGCTGAAACTAACGTTTCAGTACAACATAATTTTCCGTTCGTATCTACATACAATAAATCATGAATATTAGACAGTATTCTTGCTTGTTTAATATCATTTATAATAATTTCTTTTTTAAACTCTATTTCTTTACTAATTATTCTAATATCATAACACTCTCTTTTTGACCTGAATATTAGATATTTAATATTTTTATTTTTTAAAAAATCAACTGCTTTTCTGTATGGTAATTCTTTATCAAATACGGCATAGTTTTCATTTGTTTCATTTGTTTTTTTTATAATTATTTCAATTGCTTCAACTTCGGCAATAGCATGTTTAATATATATATTCCAAAATTCATCTGCTAACTTTAAAGCATGAACAAAGCCTTCTTCTTCTGTTACATTTTCATTCCATTCAGGATTGCATAATTTAACAAAATCAGGTAATGTTTTACTTTTTAAATATTCCATTTGCATATTATCTGTTGCGTCTATATATTGAATTAATTCTCTATCCATATATTCATAAACCTTATCTATATTTTTAGCCTTTATATTTTTTAAGTATTCTTTACCATATTTTTTCCATAACAATCCAATAGATGAATAATAAATACCATTTTCTCTTTTTCCATTTCTATTCTTTTGATGATGATCAAATTCTCCTAATCCGATATCGAAAACTAACTTATTATTTGTATTTCTATTATTCGTACTTGGAATTCTAATTAAATTTATCTCTTGGAAAATTTTACTTAGAAATATAGTTGAAATCACATCATCTACGTGAAATGTTCCAGAATGTGTAACAAAATTTGCTTTGTTATATTGCTTTGTTAATTTTATATTTTTATATTTAAATACTCTCATTTCCTTCACCACTTTAATTATATTACTATTAATTTTATATTTCAATATAATTAAGATTATGGATAGCATAAACTTTTAGTAAGACTTCTCTTTTTTCTTCATTTCTTTATCATCTCGAAAATCTAATCTTACTATTAAAGATTAAATTTAACTTATATATTGGTTTGTATTATCAAAGTTTTGCGTAAATAGAAGTAGGAGTAAAATACAGAATACCTGATTCTGGTACTTGATACTAATCGTTTATAAGTTTTTAAATTTAATTACCATTACTAGACATAAACCATGTAACTACAGGAATTTCATCATTTATTGTATTTTTATCTAATCTCACATTGATAATATCTAAAAACACATCTCTTAAATCTTCAATTTTTGGCTTTTGCAAACCTTTACATTCAATATCTGTATCTGAATTAAGTTCTACTTTTACTTCAAATTCCTCACTTTTAATATTTTGGCTTTCTATATATTCTTGAACTTTTAATGTTAATATTGCTTTGTTACTGTTTTCTATATTAATTGTTTTTCCAGTTACAGAAGCTGCTGTATTTATATCAATATAATTTTCTATTGTTAAATTTTTCAGCAATTCTTTTTTTAGTTCTTCACCACTAATATTGCTCAATATACTAATCATTTTCCCTTTTTCATTTATAAATGTATGAATGTAATTACCTTCTTTTATATTATTAAAATCTATTGTTTCTTCTGTTCTTCCATTTATACATTTAAAATCATTGTTATATTCAATTAAATATTTCCTGTTTTTTGATTTATTTTCAAAAATTATATTGTTTGAATTTATTTCAGTTACTATTCCTTCATAACCATCAAACCTACTTGTTCCCAAATTATTTGTAACATTTTTCACAAAATCCTCTTTTTCTAGTTTTTGCCCATCTTTCATCAAAATTACATCTTGATTTCTTATAGTAATTTGGAGATTTTCTTTTGGGTTTATATAATCTGACAAATTTTCAGATATATTGATTTCAGTAGAATAACCTGATATTCTTTTTCCATTGCCTTTTTCATACTTGATTTTAGTAACTTTTTTCTCATCAATATTAACCCAGATAGTTACTATACAAGCCATATTTTTTTCACCATAATTATCGCTGTAAAATTCAAATTTCGCAGTTTTGCTATTTTCATTTATATCATATTTAGCATAGGTCAATTTTACTCCATTTTCATATTTTTGTGCTATTGTCGTCAATTCGTATTTGATAAAAGATAAATTGTATATATCTTCTTTCAAATTATAGACATCCTCATATTCTTGACTTGTATATAGTGCAAAATCGTCATTATTCATAATCAATTTATAAGAGAAAACACCTACTACTATAAAAAACAAAACTACAACACTTATTATAATTACTTTTTTCTTATCCATTTTAAATCTCACTTTCAAATTCAAATTACATAAGCATTATATCATTATTTTGTTTTTTAGACAATTATATATCACAATCTCCTCTATCTTTGTCACTTCGTCAATTAATTAGTAGAAAAGTTTGTACTAAATTAAACTTTAAAAACCATCATAATAATTGCACTAATTATTACAATAATAACCCCTAAATTTAAGTCAGCATCCTTTTCTCTTTATTCTTTCCATTGCTTCTATTGTGTTTTCCTTTGTTCCAAATGCTGTTAACCTGAAATATCCTTCTCCATGTGGTCCAAATCCGCTTCCTGGTGTTCCCACAACATTCATATCTTGTAATAATGTATCAAAGAATTCCCATGAATTCTTTCCTTCTGGTACTTTTAACCATACATATGGAGCATTTAAGCCACCATAATATGTGATTCCTGCCTTTTCTAGTCCTTCTCTAATAATTTTTGCATTTTCCATATAATAGTCAATATTCTCTCTTATTTGCTTTTGCCCTTCTTCTGAATATACTGCTTCTGCTGCTCTTTGTACAATATATGAAACTCCATTGAATTTTGTACAAGTACGCCTATTCCATAATTTGTTATATTCTATTTCTTTTCCATCTTTAGTATAGCCTTTAACTTCTTTTGGTATAACTACATAACCACATCTTAGCCCTGTAAATCCAGCTGTCTTTGAGAAACTTTTAAATTCAATCGCAACTTCTTTTGCACCATCTACTTCATAGATACTATGTGGTATATCATTTTGTGTAATAAATGCTTCATATGCAGAATCATATAGAATAATAGATTTATTTTCTTTTGCATAATCTACCCATTTTTTTAGCTCTTGCTTATCTAAAACTGTTCCTGTTGGGTTGTTTGGAAAGCATAAATAAATCATATCTACTTTTTGTTTTGGTAATTCTGGCTTAAAATCATTTTCTGCAGTAACTGGTAAATATATAATATTTTTATAAATTCCTTCTTTTTGATTAAAGTCTCCGCTTCTTCCTGACATGACATTTGTATCTAAATATACTGGATAAACTGGGTCTGTTATTGCAACAGTATTTTCTTTTGCAAAAATATCAACTATATTCCCTGTATCACATTTTGCTCCGTCTGATACAAAAACTTCGTCTTGCTCTATATCAATTCCTCTTGCTTTATAATCATTTTTAACTATTGCATTTCTTAAAAAATCATATCCTTGTTCTGGGCCGTATCCTTTAAATCCTGTTTGTGTTCCCATTTCATCTACTGCTTTGTGTAAAGCTTCTATACATGCCTTAGGTATTGGCCTTGTTACATCACCTATTCCCAATTTAATTACTTTTTTATCTGGATTTTCTTCAGTATATTTCGCTACCTTTTTTGCAATTGTTGAAAAAAGGTAACTATCCTGTAATTCTAAAAAATTCTCATTTATATAACTCATTATTATTTTCCTTTCTATGTTTATTATAATATAATTATTGGAGATTTTTTATATTAGTTCTCCCTCAAATACAGTAGTTGCAGGTCCTGTCATATATACATGATTATCTTCCTTATTCCATTCTATATACAAATTTCCACCTAATAATTCTATTGTTGCTTTTCTATCTGTATAATCATTTATATTACAAGCAACTAGTGTTGCACATGCTCCTGTTCCACAAGCTAAAGTTTCTCCTGCTCCTCTTTCCCACACTCTCATTTTTATGTTATTTTTATCTACAATCTCTGCAAATTCTACATTTATACGTTTCGGAAATACTTTATTTACTTCTAATATTTTTCCATATTTTTCAACATCAAATTTTTTTACGTCTTCTACAACAGTAATTGCATGTGGATTTCCGATTGATACACAAGTCATATTAAAATCTTTTTCTTGTGCCATCACTTTCAAATTTTTAACTGGATTTTCTAGAGTTACTACAGGTATCTTGTTTGGTTCAAATATTGGCTCTCCCATATCAACTCTCACTGTTTCTACCTTCCCATCTTTTATATTTAATTTCAAATATTTGATACCTGCTAATGTTTCAATAGCAACTTCTGTCTTATTGGTTAAGCCTTTATCATATACAAATTTTCCTACACATCTTATGCCATTTCCACACATTTCTGCTTCACTTCCATCACTATTAAACATTCTCATTTTGAAATCAGCAATATCACTTTTACAAATTAAAATTAGTCCATCTGAACCTATTCCAAAGTTTCTGTTGCTTACAAAACGAGCTAGAGAAGATGGTTCATTGATATCCTGATGGATGGTATCAATATATACATAATCATTTCCTAGCCCATGCATTTTTGTAAATTTAATCATTTTTTTCACCTCTTAAGGAATTATATTTATAACAAAACATAGTTATGTTTTATTTTTTTTAGTCTATCATATAAACTCCTTAAGGTCAAGTATTATAATTGTTTCGGAATATAAAAAAACTAACAAATTCTACAAAACATTGCTTTTAGAATTTGTTAGTTCGCATATTTTTCTTCTACATCAAGTCTATCGTTTTTAACGATGACTTTACCAGAGTATAAAAAAATTCTTCGTGATATAATTAACATAACAAAATGTGTTATGCTAACTTAAACTACCACTACTATAGCAGTTTAGTGCAATTGTAATTTGTTTAATTATAAATTAGATGAATCTAAAGCCGACAAAGTTGCCAATGTATCTCCGAAGTTGACTAAAAAAGACAGACAAGATATTTATTTCTTCTTGTGTCTTATTTTTAGAAATAGTACAAGCCAATATAGAAATAAAAGTTACAAATTCACAGTTTTTCATATATCAATACCTCTACCTGTATTATATGCTTTATCTCTATTTTAGCCTCTTTTTTTTTATATATTAATACAAAAGCAGACTTTTGTATTATTTCTATCATCTAACAAAGAAATTTTTAATACTTGTCAATCCTTATTCCATTTTTTAAATATACTTTTATCTGTTTTATAATATGAGGTATGTTATAGTTCCCTGCAAATTTTGAGTTATCTAATAATTTATCGTTTATAGTTATCCATTCTAACTTATTTTTTTCTTCTACTAAAGTTACATCATGTTTTAAAATACCATAATAAACTTGTAAATTATTTTCATATTTAAAATAGTTTAAATCCATAAAATGGTCTAACTCTATATCTTTACTCGATATTCCTGTTTCTTCAAATAATTCTCTATAAGCTGCTTCATCATTAGTTTCATTTTCCTCAACTTTTCCACCAACAAAATTATATAGTCCTTTATATGGTTCATTTGCTCTAATGCAAAAAAGCACCTTTTCTAAGTCAGTATTAAATACTACCACTAAATTTAATTTTCTCATATTCTGCTCCTTAAAATTTCGCTTTAAATGTCAGCTATAACTTCCTATTTTATATAACCAAAATAAACTTATATAATATAAAAAATTATAATAATTGTTTTAATATTTTTCATAAAAACTTCATTCATTCTTGCCTTTTAAAAAAAGACACATAAAGTATATAAACTGCTATCTGATAATAATGGAGTGAAAAATAATCTTATTCCTAATCTATTTTCCTGCACCCCTTTCATAATACTGTTCAATATTTCTTGCATTATTTTGTAAAGTTTCTTGATGTAACCCTTCTATATATTGATTATTTTGGGCACACAAATACGCCATTTTTGCTTTCATACTATTTAATAAATAATCATGATAAAAGTAATTAATATAGTCATAATTACTTACATATAATGCTTCATTGTTTATATTTTGTTCATGTAATAAAAATGATAAATTCGCATCACTTCTAGCAATTTCTTTTGCTACTCCTATGTAACTGTCACTTAATATATTTGCTAGAAAACTATTTTTAGATTTAGCAATTGTCCTAGTTCTTCCGTCTAAACACATAAATTGATCTGTAACTGGTTGTGACGATACACTAAATGTATTGTTTATACTTTGTAAAAAAGGAAGTACATTCTCAGATTCTTTATATAAATGTGGACTAATACTTTTTGTATAATTAATTAATTGTGCAGTATAATTTAATTCATCTTTACGACAATATATAACAATTTTTTCTCCTCTTGGGCTTCTTGAATTAGATATATTTGAAGTAAATTTCATATAAAAATTAGGATTATTATTACAATTTAGTAACAATTGTGAAAGCTCTGCTATATTACCATTATTGCAATTTATATATACTCTTACTAAATCCTTATCTTCTGGTAATTGATATCCATATGATTTTATATGATAAAAGTGTGGATTTTCTTGTGTTCCTTGTGTTTGTATAGTATATTGGCGATTATAATATATTTCGTTTAATAAAGCTTGTTCATTATAATAATTTTTTCTATATTCTTTTTCTGTAATAGATTTACCATTCATTCTAGTTAATGATGTATAGGCAATACGATTAAGATCATCATTTGATCTTATATTATATTTTTTTATATTATTTGAAAAAGAATGTAAAAATCTGTCAATTTCAACATCTAACTTTGTTGGCTGTGTTTTTTGGCCATAATTTAAAATCCAACTTCTATCTTTTTTATTAACGCTATGAATAGCTCTATCTTGTGTTAGTGTTGGAAACGCTTTTTGTTTTCTTCTATTCAAAAAAGTTTTTATTTTTTCAATTATATTCATATATAAACTCCTGACTCTTATGTATCCTAGTTCCGTAGTCCCTTAGTCCATTAGCTGCAATTATTTTACTTGTATTATTTTAGCACAAATTTTATCATTTTACAATATACTAAACAATAATATTTTTAACGATGACTTTCCTAGATTATAAAAAAATTAATTAAACTTTTATGATAGGTATAGATTTACGTTGCAGACATATCTTGTCGTATGATATAATTGTTTTATAAAAAAATGAATGGAGGAGCTATGCAAATATATAGATTGTGTAAATCTAAAGAATATGAATCTATTTTAGAAAATAGAAATTTTGAATATGTTGGACAAGAGTTTCAAATTAATCCTCAAAAGAATACACACCAATATTTACCAAATGTAAAATATATGCATTTTTTTGAAAATGAAATTAGTATTCTCTATCTAGCAGGATATAAAGGAGATTATATTTTTGCTTATGATGTTCCTGATGAAATCTTAAATTCATCAAAGGGATGTGGCTTTTATTTTGATTTTATTAATTTTTCTTCTACTTGCAAAGTAAATGAATATGCAATAGATACAAAAAAAATGAGATTTGAATATATAAAGAGGATTTATTCTATAACACAGGATTTAGATTTTGATTATATTCCAGAACTTTCTGAAATATATAATAATTTAATTTGCATATATGATTTTAATTTGTTGAAAGATAAAATACAAAAAATATTGTCAGGAACTAATGCTGCTGAGTCACTAGAAAAAAATGATGAGGATTTATTAAAAATAATACCAGAGATTAGAAATATGATTAATTTTGAACATAGACATCCACATCATAACCTAGATGTATGGCAACATACATTAGCTGTAATAAGGAATTTGAATACAGATGATTTTGAACTTAATATGGCAGCATTATTGCATGATATTGGAAAGCCTTTTTCATATCAAGATGATGAAGTAAGACATTTTCACGGACATCCAGAGAAATCATATCAAATGACTATCTCTATATTAACAAGATTAGGGTTTGATAAAGAATTTATAGACAGAGTAGCATATTTAGTAAGATCTCATGATACAGTAATTGATTGTAATAATTTAGATTCATCATATGAATTAATAAAAAAAAGATTAAAATTACAGTATGCAGATGCTAGAGCTCACAACCCTAATACAGTAGAAAAAAGAGTTAAATTCTTAGATAGTATAAAAAAGCAATTACATATATCTTTAGATGAATTTGAGAAATGATTAAAATCATAACTCTTTCCTCTTTTACTCTCTTGATTTACCCCTTAGAGTTGCGTTTGTCCTTCGGACTTTGTTGTGTTTGGTCAGCTTATCATTCTTATATGTTTTTTACTTCACCACCATAACCTGCCATTGCATGACCTTTACCATGTGCCAAATTTACCATTGCATCATAAGCTGTATTGCATTCAATAATTGTTCCATTTAATTTTTTTACAAATGGCCCGATTAAATTTGCTTTTAGATATCCTCTTATTATTTATATTCAACAATTTCTGATAAATCTTTATAATGCGGTAAATTATCAATTGTTTAAATATATTTAAACAATTGTAAATTTGTCGCTATCTTTTTAATATTTT
>CANQFW010000060.1 GCA_947599995.1 uncultured Clostridia bacterium | reverse complement strand
AAATATTAGGTAATGAAAGAATTTGTATTGACTTTTAGATTGATTTGTGATATTTTGAAAAAAAGAAAAGAAAGGAATTAAATATGAAAATTTATATTGATTTTGATCATACTTTATACAGCACTAATGATCTTAAATCAGACATGATAAGCTGCATATCAAATTATATCTTTGCTAATGGAAATTTTGAAAAATATCCTGAAAATTTCAAAAAAATATTTACAGATTTGGATGTCATTCCTATACAAAAGGATTTAAACTCTATAACGAACGTATTACAAAATAATTTAAAAAGACCAAAAGAAACAACTTTAAAAATAAAATATAATATTTTTGCATTGGCAGAAAAATTTTCTGAGCTATTTGGTTGTGATTATGAGAAAGTTAAAGCAGAGATTGATAAAACTCTTGATAACGGACAAAAATATTTATATGATGATTCGATAAAATTCTTAAAAGAATTAAAAGAACAGGGAAATGAAGTATATATACTATCTCATGAAGGAAATGACTTGGATTTCCAAAATAAAAAGATAAAAGGATCTGGAATTTTTAGACCTGAGTTATTAAATGCTACAATTGTAACAAAAGAATCAAAAGCAGAACTTGATAAAGATTCGATTAATGACCCAGAAGTAACATCTATAAATATTACTAGCCCAAAATATGTGAGACCAAAAGAAGTAGATTATGAACAGGGTATATTTATAGATGATAGACCTAAAGATCTAGAAAATCTATATTTGAGTGCATATAAAAATGAACAGCCACCATATAAAACAAGAATTTACAGAATAGCAAGAGAAAATGGAACTTATTCGAGTAGTGACCTTAATGTGCCTTATAGTTGCGGTGTTAGAGAAGTTAAAAATCTTTCACAAATATCAAATATACTAAATCATCAAATACATGTAAATAAAGATGAACGGTAGATAAAATAATAAAATTGAAAAGGGTAACAAAATTTATGCAAACTAGATAAATGCATGTAATAATGTAATATTTGGTTACAGCGTTAAGGCTAAAAAGCTGAATCATGTAGAAGTATGCTTATTGAAATCCGACTTTTAGTAAGTCGGATTTTTTGCCCAAATAATTGACAAAATATGGATATAAAATATATAATATTAAGAGAATTAATAAGATGCTTTTATATGGAGGAAATATGTGGAACAGAAGGCAGATAAAAAAACAAGGAAGAAAAGTAGTTAAAAATAACCTATGTGCATTAATAGCTCTGGGACTACTTATGACCATTGTATTTGGAAAAAATTTTATAAATACTGATGGATTTGCAAATTTGAAAATAATTTATGACTATACAATACAAAAACAGGAAGCAAATACAGAAGTACAAGATAATGATCTTGTAAGTGAATATGTTAAAAGAGCAATTTCACAAATGTTTACTGGAAACATGACAAATCTCATAAATGATTATAACGAAAAACACAATGTGACAAAAGGACTTGTATTCTCAATATTCCAAATAGTAACTAAAGGAAGAACTCAACTTCAAAATTTAGGTAATTCTATTGCAAATTATAAAAATAATGATATGGATACAAATATTTTTTTAATAATATCATCAATATTTGCTGTTTTAATAGAGGTTTTTATCTCATATCCTATTCAAATAGGAGAAAGTAGAATATACTTAGAAAGTAGAAATTATAATAAGACAAAAATCAAGAGAATAACATATGCTTTTAAAAAAGATAGATATTTAATAAGTATAAAAACATTTTTTTTAATGGAATTTTATAAATTCCTATGGACATTTACAATAATTGGATTAGTAATAAAAAACTATTCATATAGAATGGTAAAGTTTATAGTAGCAGAAAACCCACAAATTAGTCCCAAAGATGCAATAAAAATATCTAGGGAAATGATGAATGGAAATAAGCTAAATTCATTTAAATTAGATATTTCATATATAGGATGGATTATTTTACAATATATTACGTTCGGTCTGGCAGGAATATATGTAACGCCTTATTATTCTGCTACATATGCAGAAATGTATAGTTTGCTTAGAAAAGATTACATAGAAAATAAAAAGTATAAATATGAATTATTAAATGATGAAAAATTATTTGAAGAAAATGATTTGCTACAATATCCAGATGAATATGAAATAAAAGCAAAAAGAACAAAAATTGATTATGATAAAAAGTATGAAATTACTTCAATAATATTATTTTTCTTTATTTTTTCTTTTATTGGATGGCTATGGGAAGTTGGCTTGTTCATATTTACAGAAGGAAAGTTAATAAATAGAGGTGTACTTTATGGCCCTTGGCTTCCTATATATGGAACAGGATGTACGTTTATTGTTTTACTTACAAGATTTAAAATTTTTAGAAAATCTTTAAAAAATCCAATACTTACATTCTTTATAGTGGTAATATTATGTACAATTATAGAGTATTTTACTTCATGGTATATAGAGGCAGAAACAGGAGTACGATATTGGGATTATACAGGAATATTTTTAAATATTAACGGAAGAGTATGTTTTGAGGCAAGTACTTTTTTCGGACTGGGAGGATGTATTTGCTTATATATAGTAGCACCATATCTAGAAAAAAATTTACAAAAAATACCATTATATATTAAGGTTGTTTTGTGTGTTGTGTTGGTTGTAATTATTGGAATTGACACTATTTACTCTCAGATATATCCGCATATAGGAGAAGGAATTACATCAGAGGTTGCTAAAGTTGAAAATAAATAATAATATATTTTTATAGGAGGAAACTAAAGTGGGAGAAAATTATAATTGGAATTTAAAGGATATCTTTAAAGAAGAAAAGGACTTTTTGAATTCTCAAGATCAATTAAGAGAAAATCTACAAAAAATTAAAGAATATCAAGGAAAATTAAATTCAGCTCAAAACATATATGAATGTTACAATTTTTATGAAAAATCATTAGAATTGTATGAAAAAATATATGCATATGGAATGTTAAATTTTCATCTAAATATGGCAGATAGCAATAATATAAAATTATATAAAAAAGTAGAAGATATTGGTACAGAGTTCGAAAAAGTCACAGCATTTATAACACCAGAAATAACGAATTTAGATGAAAAAATAATCTTAGGATTTATAGATGAAAATAAATATTTAAAAAGATATGAACGAATACTTAAAAAAATCGTAGATGAAAAAAAACACATCCTAAGTAAAGAAGAGGAAAATATACTTGCAAATTATTCTCAAATTCTTAGCAATATGGAGAACACTTATGATATATTAACAAATACTGAATTCAAATTTGGCAAAATAAAGTTAACAGACCAAAATGAAGTAGAAATGACAGATGCTACCTACACAAAATTTCTAAAAGATAGAGATGAAAATGTCAGAATTCAAGCATTTAATTTAATGTATAAAAAGTATAGTGAATTCATAAATACGATTACTGAGCTGTATTTAGCAAGAGCAAGAGAAAATACAATAACAGCAAGAGTTAGAAAATATGAGTCGTCACTGGCTATGGCAGTAGATAAAGATGATTCTAGCATGAAGGTTTATGATGCCTTAATAGAAGCGGTTCATAAAAAGATGAATGTGAATCATAATTTTATGAAATTAAAAAAACAGCTTTTAAAAAAAGACCAGATGCATTTATATGATATATATGTAAATCCAATAGAAAAAGAAGATGATGAAATTTCTTTTGAAGACGCAAAGAAGGAAGTTTTAAATGCTCTTAGTATGTTAGGAGAAGAATACACAAAAAAATTAAATGAAGCATTTGACAATTCATGGATAGATGTATATGAAAAGCCAAACAAAAGAGGTGGAGCATATAGCATGGGAGTATATGGAGTTCACCCATATGTGCTTACTAATTTTATTTCAAATAAAAGAGATGTAAGCACAATAGCACATGAACTTGGCCATAGTATGCACACATATTATTCTAACAAGAATCAAAACATAATAGATAGTAATTATACAATAATGGTTGCAGAAATAGCGTCTACAACAAACGAGATTCTTCTTGCAAAATATCAAATAGAACATGAAGATAATAAGGAAAAAAAGGCTACTATTATATATGAATTGCTAGAAATGATTAGAGCAACATTATTTAGGCAAACCATGTTTGCAGAGTTTGAAGCAAAGGTTCATTACAGAATTGAACAAGGAGAAATGCTATCATCTGAAGAATTAAATGATATGTATTATAAATTAAATGAGGAATATTTTGGAAAAGATGTTGTAATAGATGAAAATATTAAATATGAATGGGCGCGAATACCACATTTTTACACTCCATTTTATGTATACAAATATGCAACAGGAATCTCAGCTGCAATTGTAATTGCAAAAAATATATTAAATAAAGGACCAGAATATGTAGAAAAGTATATACAAATGCTAAGTATGGGATGTACAAAGAAATCAGTAGAATTACTAAAAATGGTTGATGTTGATTTAGAAGATATTGGAACATATGAAGGTGCTATTGACTTTTATAAAGAATTAATTGAGGAATTGAAAGAGGTAATGTAGAGAAGGTTTCATTTTTTACCAAAAGGTAGAAAATGAAACCTTTTTAATTGAAATTTACAAATTTGCTAAAGGATTTCTTTCAACAGCATCGCGAACCTGCTCATTGCTTACATGGGTATAAATTTCAGTAGTAGAAATACTTTCGTGTCCTAAAAGCTCTTGCAATGCTCTAATGTCGACATTACCGTATTGGTACATTAAGGTAGCAGCAGTATGCCTCAATTTATGTACAGAATACTTTTTCGTATCTAAACCTGCTTGTGTTAACTCTCTATAAATTATTTCCTGAACGTTTCTCCTTGATATACGCTGGCGACGCTCACTTAGAAATAAAGCTTCATGAGAATTTTTATTATCTTTTTTTATTCCTTCTTTTGGTCTAACACATAGATAATTATTAATAGCATTTATGCATGCTTTATTTAGATATATAGTCCTTTCTTTATTTCCTTTACCTATTACATTCATCTGACATTCGGAGAAATTAATATCTTTTATATTTATTCCTACAAGCTCTGAAAGACGCATCCCGCAATTTAAAAATAAAGTAGTTATGGCGTAATTTCGTTCATAATTTCTATTGTCCTCATCTAATGCAACATCTAATAATTTTCTACTTTGGTCTAGACTAAGATATTTGGGAAGTCTTCTATCAAGTTTTGGTGTCTCCAAATTTTGAGTTGGATTTATTTCAATAAAGTTTTTTAAACACAAAAAGTTAAAAAAAACTCTTAAACTAGATACTTTTCTAGAACGAGTAGCAGCTTTGCTATGAAAATTAACTGTAAGATATGATAAAAAAGCATGAATGTCATCCAATTGTATTCTTTTAATTGTATCAATTGATAGATCTGAATACTGAATTAGAGAAAAGTTGGTCTCTTCTGTTAATTTAAAATGTATCTTAATAAATTTTAAAAAAGTAGCTAAATCATAATTATATTCTTTTACTGTATTTTGTGATTTATTTTGAATTGTTATCATGTAGTCTAAAAAACTATTTAGATATTCTGGATTTTTTTCTCTTTCTATCATTGATTTTCCCTCCAATTTGATTTATAGTGTAATTATATTAATTAGTGAAAAAAAAGTCAAGGAAATCTAATAACACATCAGTGAAAAATATATAATCCAATTAAGGCTAAGAGCTTAAGATAAATTATTACTATTATTGCAGTTTAGGTAGTGTATTTTAATATGCACATTAGCTTCTAAATAGTTGAGCAAAAAAAATATATAAAATTATTGCATTAAAAAACTCTAAATGATATAATCAAAAACATAAAAATACACAATTTGATTTTTTTAAAAATATACGGAAAAATAGAATGAAAAAATCAAAATCGGAAAAAATTAATTAAGAGGAGAGGATAAAGATGCTAAAGAAAGTTGGAATATTAATAAATGGAGGAGATGCTCCAGGGCTAAATGCTGTTATTAGAGCAATAACTAGAACGGCGGAGAAAGCAGGAGTAGAATGCTATGGATTTGTAGATGGTTTTAATGGGTTACTTAAAAATAATTATATAAGACTAGATAAATCAAAGGAAGCATCTGGAATCTTGCATAAAGGTGGAGCGATAATTGGTTCTTCATTAAATTCTAATGTATTTAATTATAAAGTGATAGAAAATGGAAAAGAAGTTTATAAAGATTTATCACAAGTATGTGTAGATAATTTAAAAAATGATGAGATAGATTGTTTATTTACTTTAGGAGGAGATAGCACACAAAAATCTGCAAGAGATTTTTCTTTAAGAGGGATAAATGTAATAGGTGTACCAAAGACAATTGATAATGATGTTGCATGCACAGATGTTACATTTGGATACAATACAGCAGTGTCTGTAGCAACAGATGCTCTAGATAGACTTCATACAACAGCTGAAACTCATAACAGAATAATGGTTTTAGAAGTCATGGGAAGATATGCTGGATGGATAGCGCTAGAATCTGCCATAGCAGGAGGAGCAGATGTTGCCCTAATACCAGAAATTCCATACGATATAGAAAAAGTAGTACAAAAAGTAAAACAAAGGCAATCTATTGGTAAAAATTTTAGTGTTGTGGTCGTATCCGAAGGCGCTTTCCCTAAAGGAGGAAGTATATCTGTGAAAGATACAAGACAAGGAGGCTCAGGAGTAATTAACATTCAGCTTGGTGGAGCAGGGGAACAAGTAGCTAAAATATTGGAGGCTAAAACTGGATTGATTTCTAGAAATACTACCTTAGGATATATGCAAAGAGGAGGAACACCAACTGCTACAGACAGAGTCTTGTCAACAAAATATGGATCTAAAGCCATGGAACTTGCATTAAATGGAACGTTTAATGTACTAACTGTGTTAAAAAACGGAAAACTAGACTATGTATCATTAGAAGATGTTGTAGGAAATAATAAAGTAATAGGTGCAGTAGAAGGTGGAACAGCTGAAAGTAATATGAAAACTGTAAGACTAGATGACGATTTAGTAAAAACTGCAAGAAATATAGGAATATGTTTAGGAGATTAAAAAAGATATGAAAAAACAGAAGATATCAAAGATAATTTTTTTAAGTCTTATTTTGATCTTAGTAATGTCGATAATTTTTTTGTTAAAAGGTGAAAAAAAGGGCAGAACTAAGGCTATGTATGAAAAAATAACTAATTCAAACGAGTACACATTTACCATGGAAGAAAAAGGTGAAGATAATTTGAAATTTATAATGTCAAAATCAGATGGTTCTAGAAGTATAGATGTAACATCTGGAAATGAACACACAACTACACTTGTGAAAGATGGTTATGCGTATTTTGTAATGCATGAGCAGGAAGAATATTATACCTACAGTAATAACGAAGCACAAGAAATAGAGGCAGATATCTTGGAAGAGGGCTTAAAAAATATTGAAGAGTCAAAGTATACAACAGGTAACGAAAAAATATATGGGAAGACGTACTATTATGAAGAATATGAAGATATGGAATCTTTTCTAATGTTAAATACTTCTTTAGAGGAACAGGTTAAGTCGAAAACAAGATTTTACTTTAAAGGCAATGATATTGCATATATTAAAACAATAATTGATGAGAATGATGAAGAACTATTAAAAGTTGATTGCAAATACCTGGCTGATAAGGATTTATTTGAAATACCATCTAATTATGCAGAGCTTTGAACGAAAAACGTGATTCGAATGTAAACATATCAAAATTGATTTTAGAAATAAAATATTTCAGATAAGATAATAATTTTTAGATAAATAAAAAACCTCAGATGTAAATCAATAGTATATTTGATTTACCTGAGGTTTTCTAGTATGTAATCTTATCTATTTGCTATCTTTTTTATAAGAATATAATACCTCAAATAAATAATTTTAAATCTTATAAATGTAACATAAAGTGGTATATTGTCATAAAATATATTATAAAATCGAAGGAGGAAAGAAAATGAGGAATTGTATACGAAGAAGATGCTTTTGCATGAACAATAATTATTCAGATTCTAATTCATCAAATTGCCCTAACAGCGAAGCTATTGAAGATGCTTGTGACAACAAATGTCCTTGCCAAAACAATAACTATGATTGTGAATGCGGTTTTGATGAAGAGTATGATGATGTTTTTCCAGAAAATCCAATGCTAAGTCAAAGCTATGTACCATTACAAACTATGAACGAAACATTTAAACCATGTGTTGGATTGAAAAAAGGAACCATATTTCCAGAGTTAGTAAGCCCTTATAGACCATGCGATTCAATGAGGGACATTGCTTTTATTGAAAGTATGAATTCACCAAAGGAGGGATGCAACTCATGAATGAAGAATTAGAAAATAGAAATTGCCCATGTAAGGCGATAGAAGAACATGTTGAAAAAGCTTCAAATTACTGCAAAGAAGATGAAAGAAGGGAATTAGCAAATAAAATAAAATGTTATCAATTTGCTGTAATAGAACTTGGACTATATTTAGATGTTCATCCAGATGATGAAAAAGCTTTATGTCTGCATAGAAAATATTGTAAGGAATTGAAAGAATTGCAAGATAAATATCAAAGAGTCTATGGACCTTTAACAATAAACTTTCCATGTAATAAGTGGAGATGGCTTGAGGAACCATGGCCTTGGGAAAGGGGGAATTACTAATGTGGACTTATAATAAAATATTGGAGTATCCAATTAATATAAAAAATCCTGACCCACGTTTGGCTAAAGTTATAATAAGTCAATATGGTGGTCCAGATGGAGAGCTTGCAGCTTCACTTAGATATTTATCTCAAAGATTTGGTATGCCTGATCAAAATTCTAAGGCTATTTTAAATGATATTGGTACAGAAGAAT
>CANQFW010000059.1 GCA_947599995.1 uncultured Clostridia bacterium | reverse complement strand
TACCTTTTTTATATTTTTTATATTTTTTATTTAATATGTCGTAGTTTTTTAGTATAAAACCATGCTCATTTTTTAGTCTGTATTTATATTTTTTAATTCTCGGTTAAATACATTTGTGGTTTCTGTTTGTAATTTAAATAAGGATTGTTTTAAAATGTATCTATGTATATATGTCTGAACTTTTATCCACGTTTTTTTATATCTCTACAAGTATTAAATCTTCTCCTATACATTTTATTTTATTCCAATCAATTATAATGTCATTATCGCTGGAAAAGAAATTTAATATTTTATTGTTTCCTCCGGGCACAATTATAGATGTTATTCTTCCTGTTTCTAAATCTGCACATACATCTTGAACATATCCGTAGTCTTCTACCATCCTTTATATTAATTACCTCTTTTCTTTTAAAATCTAAACCTTTATCTTGCATATTTGTTGCATATGTTAGTTTTAAACTACTAACATGTATCTCCCTTCTTTTTTATTTTTTTAATCTGCATAGTGATATACCTATATAAATTTTTATTACTATATTTTACACACAAATATATTTGATTAATAAATAAAAATTATCTTGACATATCCCTATTATAATTCTATTATATTCATTAACGATACTAAATTGTTACTAATTATATATAAACATTTAAAAATTATTCATATAATTATAAAAAGCGAACTTACAAATTCTACAAAGTATTGCTTTTAGAATTTGTTACATTCGCATTTTTCCTCCTCTACTTCAAGTTTATCGTTTTTAACGATGACCTTTCTAGAGTATAAAAAATTTAATCCTATCATTAATATTTTAATATATTGATGATAGGATTATTACTATTTATATAATCGCTTTATATGGTTGATTGCATTTTTTTCTAATCTTGACACCTGTGCCTGTGATATTCCTACTTCCTCTGCTACTTCCATTTGAGTTTTGCAATCAAAAAATCTTCTTACTATTATCTCTTTTTCTTTTCCATTTAATTTTTTCAAGGCTTGCACTATTGTCATGTTTTCTGCCCAAGATTCATCGCTATTTTTATTATCTTTGATTTGATCCATAACAAATATGTTTTCCGCACCATCAGTGTAAACAGGCTCTTGTAATGAAACTGGGTCTTGTATAGCATCCAGACTAAATGATATGTTTTCTTTTGTAACATTTAATTCTTTTGCAATTTCTTCAATTGTAGGCTCTCTACCTTTTTCCTTTAAAAATTTATCTTTATATTGTAAGGATTTGTATGCTAAATCTTTGATAGATCTACTTACTCTAATGCTGTTATTATCTCTTAAGTATCTTCTTACCTCACCTATAATCATTGGTACAGCATATGTTGAGAACTGTACTCCCTGACTTAAATCAAAATTATCTATTGCCTTTATTAATCCAACACATCCTATTTGAAATAAATCATCTGCTGATTCACCTCTTCCCATAAATCTTTGAATTACAGATAGAACTAATCTTAAATTTCCATTTATAAATTTATCTCTTGCTTCTTCATCTCCATTTTTTATTTTTTCTAATAGTTCATTTTTATCTTCGTTTGATAGTACAGATAGCTTACTGGTATTTACCCCACATATCTCTACTTTGTTTATCATATTTTTCCTCCTTTTACTTAGTTAGTAAAAGTATTTCCAAAATATGAATTTCTATGCAGTTGATATAAATCACTTTTTATATGATATATTATATGCTTTTTTCTTTATATTTAAAAAAACGAACTAATAAATTCTACAAAGCATTGCTTTTAGAATTTATTACGTTCGCATATTTCTCGCCTACGTCAAGTCTATCGTTTTTAACGATGATTTTCCTAAATAAAAGAAATAGCAAGATTTAATCTTGCTATTTCTTTAAAATTATACTAACATAAGGATAGCTGTTTCAGCTCCATCTCCTCTACGCTTTCCAGCTTTTACTATTCTTGTATATCCTCCAACTCTATCAGAATATTTTGGAGCGATTTCATTAAATAGTTTTGATGGTAAATCTATGTTTCTTCCATCACTATCTTTAACCTTGTTTATCTTTGTCATTATTTTTCTTCTTGCATTTAGTCTTGATGGCATATCCTTTTGTCTTTGTTCTGTAGTTTCTTCCTTAACTACTTTTAAATATTCTTTTCCATTTTTACTTTTTGCAACTTCTGTTAATTTATTTCCTTTTGAATCAAGCTTTGCTTTTACTACTTTCACATTTACCATTTCGAAGTTATCTTTTTCTTTTACTGCTAATGCTATTATGCTATCAGCTATTGACTTTACTTCTTTTGCTCTTGCTTCTGTTGTAGCAATTTTTCCATGTAATAGTAAATCTGTAACTTGAGTTCTTAATATAGATTGTCTTGCACTTGTTACTCTTCCCAATTTTCTATTAGCCAACTTGTTCAACCTCCTTTTTTGAATATTATGTTTTTATGTAAAATTTATATTATTCTTCTATCTTTGCGAAATCTAATCCAAGAGCATGTAATTTGGCCGTTACTTCATCTAAAGATTTTTTGCCTAAGTTTCTAACTTTCATCATATCAGCTTCAGTTTTGTTTGTTAAATCCTCTACTGTTGCAATTCCTGCTCTTTTTAGGCAATTGAATGATCTAACTGATAATTCTAATTCTTCTATTGATTTTTCAAGAATTCTCTCTTTCTTATTTTCTTCTTTTTCAATCATTATTTTTGTATTTTTAGTTGCTTCTGACAAGTCTATAAATAAATCCAAATGTCCTGTCATTATTTTAGCAGCTAAACTCAAAGCCTCATAAGGTTTAAGACTTCCATCTGTCCATACTTCTATAACAAGTCTATCTAAATCTACCATTTGTCCAACACGAGTGTTTTCTACTTGGTAATTTACCTTTTTAACAGGTGTATAGATAGAATCTATTGGAAGTACAGATATATCCTGATCTGGTTTCTTGTTTTTATCTGAAGAAAGATATCCTCTACCTCTATCTGCTGTAAGCTCCATTGTTAAATGTCCTCCTTCAGATACGGTAGCTATATGTAAATCTGGGTTTAGTATTTCAACAGATTCATCTGTTTCAATATCTCCAGCTTTTACTTCTCCTTCTCCCTTAAAATCTAAACGTAATTTTTTCTCTTCATTTCCATCAAATTTTAATCTAATATTTTTTAAGTTTACTATTATTTCTGGTACATCTTCTACAACATTTGGTATACTAGAAAATTCATGTAATACTCCATCAATTTTTACACTAGTAATTGCACATCCTGGAAGTGATGAAAGTAAAATACGTCTTAAAGAATTACCAATTGTAACTCCATAACCTCTTTCTAAAGGTTCGCATACAAATTTTGAATAATTATTCTCATCATCAATCTTTATACATTCAATATTTGGCCTTTCGAATTCTACCATTATTTACCTCCTAATTATTTAGAGTATAGCTCTACTATTAAATGCTCTTCTACTGGAATATCGATATCTTCTCTATCTGATAATTTTATTACTTTTCCAGATAATTTTGTTACATCTTTTTCTAACCATTTTGGTGCCGGCATAGATGATGTTGCTTCAATGCTTTGCTTAATAGCTCCACAATCTTTTTTGTTTTCTCTAACTGAGATAACATCTCCAGCTTTTATTAGGTATGATGGTATATTTACTTTTTTACCATTTACTTCAAAGTGGCTATGGTTAACAAGTTGTCTAGCTTGTGGTCTTGTTGTTGCAAATCCTAATCTGTATACAACATTGTCTAATCTGCTTTCCAAAATTTGTAATAATAATTCTCCTGTGTTTCCTTTCTTATTTGAAGCCATTGTGAAATATTTTCTAAATTGTTTTTCACCAACTCCATAAACAAATTTTAATTTTTGTTTTTCTTTTAATTGAACAGCATATTCAGAAACTTTTTTATGAGTTACGTTTGATGCTTTACGGTTAGATTCTTTATCTATACCTATTGACATTGGACTAATTCCCAAATATCTGCATCTTTTTAAAATAGGGTCTCTATATCTTGACATTTTTAAATTTCACCTTCCTTTTATACTCTACGTCTTTTTGGTGGTCTACAACCATTGTGTGGTATTGGTGTTACATCTTTTATAGCGCTAATTTCTAATCCTGCTGTTTGAAGTGATCTTATTGCAGCTTCTCTTCCTGAACCAGGACCTTTAACAAATACCTCAACAGTTTTTAAACCATGTTCCATTGCTTTTTTGGCTGCTGTTTCTGCAACTTCTCCTGCAGCAAATGGAGTACTTTTTCTTGATCCTTTGAATCCAAGTCCTCCGGCACTTCCCCATGCTATTACATTTCCCATAGTATCTGTTATAGAAACTATAGTATTGTTAAAGCTTGAATGAATGTGAGCAGCTCCTCTTTCAATGTTTTTTCTATTTCTTCTAGCAACTGTTTTTCTTGTTACATTTTTAGCCATTGTCTTTACTTACCTCCTCTTTTTAACCCGCTTATTTATAGCGAGCAAGATATTGTTACACTTTATTTTATTAGCTTTTTTTATTTTTTGCTTTTACTTACTACTTTACGTGGGCCTTTTCTTGTTCTAGCATTAGTCTTTGTTCTTTGTCCTCTTACTGGCAAACCTCTTCTATGTCTTAGTCCTCTGTAACATCCGATTTCAGTAAGTCTTTTTATATTTAAAGCAACTTCTCTTCTTAAGTCACCTTCAACTTTGTAATCTTCGTCTATTACTCTTCTTATACTGTTTACTTCCTCGTCTGTTAAGTCCTTGATTCTAACATCAGGGTTTATTCCTGTTTTAGCAAGGATTTTTTGTGATCTTGAAAGTCCTATTCCATATATGTAAGTTAATCCTATTTCTATCCTTTTTTCTTTAGGTAAATCTACTCCTGCTATACGAGCCATTCTTTTTTGCACCTCCAAATTAATTAATAACTTTTGGGACTTTTTGTCCATCTTTTATCTTAGGACCAAATTCCCATTTCGTCAAAATATTAAAGGTGAAATGCATTCATATTTTTATTATGAATCTTTAATTTTTGACATAAATATATATAAACACAAATTGATAAATATACCTCCCATTTCAAATGAGGGTATAACAGCCGCTACCTAATTTGTGCTATAAGCTTAAATAAATATTAAATTACCCTTGTCTTTGTTTATGTTTAGGGTTCTCGCATATAACTCTAATTACACCTTTTCTTTTGATAACTTTGCATTTATCGCACATTTTTTTTACTGATGGTCTAACCTTCATTTTTTGCACCTCCAAATAGCTTAAATTAACTTCTTTTTTTATTTTCTCTATTTTGCTCTCCAAGTAATTCTTCCACGATTTAAATCGTAAGGTGAAAGTTCTACTTTAACTTTATCTCCAGGTAAAATTTTTATGTAATTCATTCTTAACTTTCCCGAAATATGGGCCAATATTTGATGACCATTCTCAAGTTGAACTTTAAAATTCGTATTAGGTAGTGTTTCAACTACAACACCTTCTACCTCAATTACATCTTCTTTAGACAAGTTATCGCCTCCTCGTAAGAGCTTTTTATTTATCGAAATATTGGTAATATGTAAACCTCACATTTTTCCAATTATTTACAATAGCTTTATCATTATATATCATTTTTACTTAATTGTCAATATTTTTGGCTCATTTTCTGTGATTAAAATTGTATTTTCATAATGTGCTGCCAAGCTTCCATCTTCTGTTATTATTGTCCAACCATCATCTAATTCTAAAATATTTGGTTTACCTTGTATTACCATTGGCTCAACTGCCAAAGTCATTCCTGGTTCAATTCTTATACCTTTTCCGGCTTTTCCATAATTAGGTATTCCTGGATCTTCATGCATATCTTTTCCTATTCCATGTCCTTGAAATTCTCTTACAACAGAATATCCTTGTGACTTTACATACTCTCCTATTGCGTGTGAAATGTCACCAATTCTAAAACCTGGTCTTGCGTATTTTATGCCCTCAAAAAAGGCGTTTTTTGTTACATCAACTAACCTTTTTGCATCTTTTGATGTATTTCCAACTATAAAAGTACGTGCAGCATCTCCGTTGAATCCATTTTTTAATGCAACAGTATCAACACTTACTATATCTCCTTCTTTTATAATTTTTCCTTTTGAAGGAATTCCATGTATTACTTCATCATTTACAGATATACATGTTGCATGTTTATATACTGGTATACCTTCGATTCCACAATCATATCCTATTTGTGCTGGAACTCCTCCTAAATTTCTCATTATCTTTTCGGCCTTTTTATCTAAATCGTATGTAGATATTCCAGGCTTTACCTCTTTTTCTAATTGTTCATAAAATTCAGCAACTATTTTGCACACATCTTTCATTAATTCTATTTCTTTTTTTGACTTTATAGTAACCATTCTCCGTCTTCCTTCCTAATCTATTTGATTACTTTTTCTTATATCATTTTATATTTTACCGTTATTTTTTAAGTAGTTTTTGAGCTATATCTTCTGCTACATCTTTTCCCATTCTATTTATTTTTTCACTTACCTCTTCTGTTGTTAGTACACCTTTTTTGTCATAAAAATCAACTAATGGATTTGTTAATTTAAAGTACTGTTTTAATCTTGTTTTAATAGCTTCTACATTATCATCTTTTCTTGTAATCACTTTACTTCCACATTTATCACAAATTCCTTCTATTTTTGGTGGATTTAATTTAGTATTGTATATAGTTTTACAATGTGGATTTGAGCATACTCTTCTTGTAACAACTCTCTGTATTATCTCTTCTTCTGGTGTCGTTAGGTTTAATACCATGTCTATTTTAATGTTTTTATCTGCTAAAAATTTATCTAAAGCCTCTGCTTGTGGTATTGTTCTAGGGAATCCATCTAGTATTGCTCCATTTTTGGTATCATCCTCATTAAGTCTTTTTATTATCATATTTATTGTTACTTCATCTGGTACTAAATTTCCTTTTGAAATATATTCTTCAGCCATAATTCCTAATTCAGTTTTTTCAGAAATATTTTTTCTAAATAAATCTCCTGTAGAAAGTTGTGGCACATTAAGCCTTTTACTCAAAATTGAAGCTACTGTTCCTTTTCCTGTAGCTGGCGCACCTAACATTATAATTATCATATCACATTTCTCCTTTAAATTTTATTAACACTCGTACATTTTATTCCATTTTCATTTATTTGTCAATACATGACTTTGTTATAAATATTATCCTCTAAGGAATCTCTATTGTTTTTAACCATGACTTTCCTAAAGTAAAAAAATACATACTTTAAAAGTATGCATTTTTTTATTATTCTAAGAATCCCTTATAATGTCTCATTACCAATTGAGATTCTAATTGTTGAATCGTTTCTAAAGCAACACCTACAACAATTAGTATTGCAGTTCCTCCAAAAGTTATATCTAAATTTGTAAATCTAAGTAACATTGGAAGAATTGCTATAATTGCTAAATAAAATCCTCCAAATAATGTTAATTTAGAAATAACAGAAGACAAATACTCTGTTGTTGGTTTTCCAGCTCTTATTCCAGGAATAAATCCACCATTTTTCTTAATATTGCTTGATATCTCTGCTGGGTTCATCATAGCATATGTATAGAAGAATGTAAATCCCACTATTAAAAGTAAATATATTATTGCATTAGCTATAGTATATCCCCAACCAACACTTGAAGATGATGTTGCAATTGAGAATTTATATATTACAGACCAGAAGCCTGTGCTTGTAGCAATATCACTTTTAAATATCTGTATTATCATAGCTGGGAATGTTAAAAATGATGATGCAAAAATTATTGGCATAACACCTGCCATTGCAAGTTTAAGTGGTATGTTTGTATTTTGTGCTCCTACCATTTTCCTTCCAACTACTCTTTTAGAATATTGTACTGGTATCCTTCTTTCAGCTATTTGCATATATACAACTGCAGCAACTAATATTATTGCTCCAATTATAATAGCTAATGCTGTTAAAAATCCTGTTGTACTGAATCCATTGTCTGTTACTATTAACCCATATATAGTTACTACAGCAGATGAAAGTCTTGAAATAATACCTACAAATATTATTAATGAAATACCGTTTCCAATTCCTTTATTTGTTATTTGTTCTCCTAACCACATAAGTAGTGATGTTCCAGCCATAAATCCTATAACAACTGTTGCACCTGTTAGGAATTCATTATTAACAAATACTCCATAGCTTCTATAAGATAGATATACTCCAATTCCTTCTACTAATGCTAAAACAATAGTTAATATTTTTGTATACTTATTTATTTTTTGCCTACCAGTTTCTCCACCTTCTTTTGTTAGCTTTTCTAGAGATGGTATAACCATACCTAAAAGTTGTATAACAATTGAAGCTGTGATATATGGCGTAATACTCATAGCGAATATTGAGAAATTCGAAAAAGCACCACCTGATACTATATCAATTAATCCTACTAAGGTTGATGAATTTTCTCCCATTAAATTATTTAAAGAAACTACATTAACTCCTGGTACTGTAATATAGCATCCTAATCTAAATAATATTATTAATACTAAAGTATACCAAAGTTTTTTTCTTATTTCTGGAGTTTTGAGTGCGTTTTTTATTGTTTTAAACAATTATATCACCTCTGACTTTCCGCCTAGGGCTTCGATTTTTTCTTTAGCTGCATTTGTAAATCTTTTAGCTTTTACATTTAATTTTTTCTCTAATTTACCAGTTGCTAAAACTACGATTCCATCATTTATCTTTCCAATTATTCCTTCTTCTAACAAACTTTCAGCTGTAACATCTGTTGCTTTTGATTTATTAAGCATTGTTAATGTTACTTCTGTGTAATTTTTAGCATGAATATTTGTAAATCCTCTTTTTGGTAATCTTCTATATAATG
>CANQFW010000058.1 GCA_947599995.1 uncultured Clostridia bacterium | reverse complement strand
CCAGAAGATTGTGATGCTCTAATTATAACTACATTAAAAAGTGATTTGTCTGAATTAGAAAGAGATAAAATCTTAGATTATATAAATAGAGGTGGAAAATTAATGATTTTGACATCTAAAAATATTTTAGATGTTGATACACCAAACTTTAACAGTATACTTTCACAATATGGTATATCAATCTCATTTGGAGGAGTGTTTGAACAGGATGCCTCAAAGATGTTACAAAATGCTCCGCAATTTGTAATTACAGATATTAGTGCAAGCTTTATGAGTGATATAGATATGGCAATTAAAGCATGCTTAGTAATTCCAGGAAAGATTGAATTTGCAGAAGCTGGTAAATTAGAAGAGTTAGGAGTAGAGTATGAAGCTATTGCATCAACAGGTGAAAAATCTTTTGTTAGAACTAATTTTGATATTACATCATATGAAAGAGTTTCACAAGATGCAGAAGCATCTTCAAGTATCGTAGGAGCAAAGGTTACGAAAAATATTTCTGATGATAAAAAATCTGAGTTAATTATCTTTTCAAATGAAGAGTTTGCATCTGATATGAAGATTCCTGTAAACAATCAATATTATATGTATGCAGTTGATTTATATAATAACAAAGATGTGATTTTAAACTCTATCTCTTATTTGACACAAAGAAAAGATACTATAACAATAAGGAAGACTGATGAAACACAAAACTACACTGTTAATGAAAAAGAAAATTCTATAATTCAAACTATTATATTTATAACTCCTGCTGTAATCATTTTTATCGGAATTGTTGTTTGGCAGGTTAGACGTAGAAGAAAATAATTTTATTCTAAAAAATAATGAAAACCCTATGCTAGTAAATGTTGTAATTTACTAACATAGGGTTTTTGGTATAAATTAAATATTTCTAAAATCTTTTTATGTTGGTAAAGATGTAATAAATGTAATGATACAAAAATAGAATTAATTGAAAAGGTTTGTAATTAATGGTGATTTTTATGGCTATTTTTACTATAATTGGTTCTGTTATTGGAGCTGGATTTGCTTCTGGACAGGAGATTTATTTGTTCTTTTTTAAATACGGGCTTTATGGTATTTTAGGATTATTAATATGTAGTTTTCTAATTTCATATATAATATATAACGTTTTGAATATTGCCTATGTGAATAATGTAGATAACTATGCAGATTTTCTTAAAAAAATATTTAGGAGGGATCATTTAAATAATAAGTATTTAAATTTGAGTTATATTAATAATACAATAGTTAACATATTTTTACTATTTACTTTTTTTATAATGGTAGCCGGATTTGCAGCATATTTCAGTCAGGAATTTGGTTGTAATCATATTTTTGGAGCACTATTTATTGCCACTTTTGCTTATGTTGTATTTATGACAGATGTAAAAGGTCTTACTAGGTTAAATAGTCTTATTGTTCCAATTTTGATTTGCTTTATAGTATATTTAGGTATAAAGAATATTCCGATTGTTCAAATGGATAAAATAAATTTTGAATATAAATATGGGGCTAGATGGATTGGAAAGTCAATAATATATGCAAGTTATAATATTATACTTTTAGTGCCTATTTTGGTTAGTTTAAAAAATTATATTAAGAGTAAAAAAGATATTTTTTTTGTATCATTTTTTTCAGGTGCAATATTTTTTTCCCTTTCTATTTGTGTATTTTTTTTGCTCGTAAATGTTAATGTACCATTTGATACTTTGGAAATGCCAGTTATTTATGTTGTGAATAACGTTTTCCCACAGTTTAAAATTATATATGGATTGGTTATTTTAGTTTCGATTTTTACAACAGCTACTTCGATTGGCATGAGCTTTTTAGAAAACATTTGTAAAAACAAGAAGAGTTATACACAGTTTGCTAAAATAATGTGCATAATGAGTGTGCTTTTTTGCAATTTTGGATTTTCAAATATGGTAAAAACTCTTTTTCCGGTTTTTGGGTGTCTAGGTTTAGTACAGATTTTTTTGATTGCATTATATAAGTAAGAATTAGGTTTACATGGTAGTAACATTAAATGTATTAAAAATTAAAAAATTCATTGCTATTTTTTTGCTTATTTGGTAAAATATTGGCATAGGAGTTACATATGGAAGAGAAAATAGAAGAAATTAATGAAAAAAGGGAAATTGGTATACGAAAAAAAGTCATTATCACAATTTCGATTATATTAATATTGAGTATTTTAGTTGTTATTTTATTATATGTTTTTAATATTGAATTTCGTGAAATGATTGATACTAATGTGCTAAAGAAAAATGTATCTACGGAAAATGTACCTACTATCGATTTAGATATAAATAAACCTAACCAACTTTTCGTGTATAATAAATATATTGCAATATTAAATGAAAAGAAAGTTTCTATATATAATAATTATGGAGAGAAGATAGAAGAAATACAGGTAGATATTAATAATGCTATTTTTGCGTCTTCGAATAAATATTTAGCTATGGCAGAAGATGGCGGAAAAAATTTTTATTTGTTTTTAGATACCACATATTTATGGGGTGGTACTATAGATGGGGAAATAGAACAAATTCATGTTAATCAAAATGGATATATTGCAATTGTAACAACAGATGCTACATATAGATCAATAATTACATTGTATGATCAGGAAGGTAAGGAAATATGTAAGAAATATTTATCTTCTACACGAGTAATTGATGTGAGCATGTCTAAGGATAATAAGTATTTAGCAATTGCTGAACTTGATACATCAGGGACTTTTTTGCAATCAAATGTGGAAGTAATTTCTGTGGATGATGTTGCCAAGGATAGTGAAAAATCAGAGATATATTCTTATAGTGCAGATAGGGGTACGTTAATTACTAAAATTAAATATCAAGAAAAAAATAGATTGGTTTGTATGTATGATGACCATGTACAAGTTATAGATGAAAATTTACAAAGTAAGGATGTCTTGGCTGAAAATAGTAATGTTACCTATACATCTGTTGATTTGAACAATAACTTTATTTATGTTACAGAGGAAATGAAAGGATTGTTTAAATCAAATTCTATGATACATATATGCAATAATCAGGGGGTAACAACTAGTACATATAATTTAGAAGAGACCGCCAAGGAAGTTTATACTTGCGATAATGTTATAGCTATAAATGTAGGTCTTGAAGTACATTTTATTAATGATAGTGGATGGCTTCTAAAGAAGGTTTCTTCTAAACAGGAGATTACAAATATATTTTTTTCAGGAAACTTAGCTGCAATTGTTTATAAAGACAGAGTAGAAATAATTAATTTATAATAGAACTTTAGGAGGATTATTATGGGAATAGTTATTGACTTAGTGCTTATTATAATTCTAGCTATAAATATTTTTTTGGGATATAAAAAGGGGTTAGTAAATGTAATTTTTAATTTATGTGCCTTTTTGGTTGCCATGCTTATTACAATTATACTTTACAGACCAATTGCTGGAATTGTAATCAATAATACGAAATTATATGATAATATAAGACAAACAGTATTAGATAAGGGGATTTTGGAGAAAAAAGATGATGTAAGTCAAGACAGTTCAGATATTAACAAGTATATACAAGTACATACTTATAATGCATTAACCGATGTGCAGAGTAACTCTATAGAAGCTGTTGCTGATTCAATTGCTATAAATACTGTAAATATAATAGTTTCAATTAGTTTGTTTGTTGTTGTGAGAATTTTGTTGGTTTTTGCAAAGACTTTTGCGGGAGCCTTGGCAGAACTTCCTATTATCAAGCAGTTTAATAAACTAGGTGGTGTTTTGTATGGAGCTATTGTGGGGTTGGTTTTAATTTATATTATTCTTACTATTATGTTTTTTGTAGTTTCAATAAATGGATCGTATGACATTACCAATGCTATTGATAGTTCTATCATTACTAAGTATCTATACCAGAATAATATTATTTTGAACATATTTCATTGATGAATTGTTAATGTTGAAATTTGCTACTTAAAACACAGTAATATTAAGAATTTATTATACTTCTTGGGAACCTTTTATGAAGTTTAGAAATTTGTATAAATTAATTATAAATAAATTCAAAATTATATTGCTATTTCAACAAAAATTTGCTATACTATGTGTACATAGTTTAAAATTTGGAAGAAATGAGTTGGTTATAAAAAACATATGAATAAGAAAGAAAGTTCAAAAAAGGGGAATGGTGAACTAAAAGAAGAAAATAATATTCATAAACATAATATAGTTAATGATAATAATAAAAAAAATAATAGATATAAAACAAAACAGCGAAAGAAAAAAGGAAGAGTAGGAAAGATAATTTTAGGAATATTTCTAATATTACTAATTAGTGCTTTAGTATTTGTTGTATATAGTACATTAAAAAATGGGTGGGGCTTTCAAGGTCTTTTGCAAACTGCTATGGGTCAGGATAGAAGAACTTTGGAAAATTTAGATCCCTTAACTATACTTATTATGGGCGTTAGCAAAGATATCGATTCAGAACTTACAGATACCTTAATGGTTGCATCTTATAATCCAAAAGAACAAAAGGCGGTATTGCTTTCAATACCAAGAGATACCTTTACAGGAACTAAAAAAAATAAAGCAACTGCAAGTCAAAAGATAAATGCCTTGTATCAACAAAGTCCTAAAAAGACATTAGATGCTGTGAATGAAATACTGGGACTCGATATAGAAAAATATGTTATTATTGATAATAATGCATTGACACAGCTTGTAGATACAATTGGAGGAGTAAATTTTGATGTTCCAATAGATATGAATTATGATGATGTTACTCAAGATTTGCATATCCATTTAACTAAAGGATATCAAAAACTAAATGGCGCACAATCTGAGCAGCTTGTAAGATTTAGGAAAAACAACAATGGAACTACCTACTCAACAGAATATGGAGATAATGATATTGGAAGGATGAGGACTCAAAGAGAATTTCTAAAGGCTGTTGCTGAGGAAATGATAAAACTAAAAAATATAACTAAAATAGGGTCATATGTTGATATTTTAAAACAAAATGTAAAAACCAATATTACGAATTGGGATGAAGTAAAGAATTATATTCCTTTTGTTGTTAATTTTGATATAAGCAATTTAGAGACTGTGACATTGCCAGGTGAACCTGCGATGTATAATAAATTATGGTTCTTTGTTCATGATAAGGCTGAAACACAAAGAATCGTAGATGAATTATTTTCAAATAAAAGTGAAGAAGCGGTCAATGATGAGACTGAAAATACTCTTGCAAACCGTAATGAGAATGAAAATGTAGTTGATACAAAAAATGGAAGTTTAGATAAATCGTCTTTGAAAATAGAAGTATTAAATGGTAGTAGTAATAGTAAAAAGTTAACAGAAGTAACTAATTTACTTAAAACCAAAGGTTACAATGTTTTTACAACAGGAACTACAACCTCTACAGCAAAGACTACTTTAATCAATAGATCAAATGTCGATAGTAGTTTTATTCAACAATTAAAGGTGGATTTGAAATCAGGAATAATTTCTAATGGTAGTTCATCTAAGAAAAGTAATTGTGATATTACTGTAATTATTGGTAAGGATTATAATTAGAAGATAAAGTTAGAGGTTCTTAATTACCGTATTCTATAAATAATAGCATAATTTTAGAATGAGAAATTATGCTAAATATATATGTAATAAAATAAAGAGGGGCTATAAATATTAAGGACTTCTCTTTATTTTTATTTTCTAATCATATAAAAAAATTATCAATCAACTTTGCTAATTAGGCAATAATTCTGATTGATAATTGTATAAAATTAAAATATTTATGATTTTTTATTTTTTATAATATTTGCTTTTTGAATATTTAGATTTTTTCTTACTTTTCCTTTTATTATTTCTTTGGATCTTTAGAATATTTGTCAAAATCAAACTAATAATAATAAAAGTGATTAGTAATATAATTATATTTTTATAATTTATTTTAGCTTCAACATCATGAGAAGCAAGTAAATTGGTCGTATACTCTAGTCCACATGAAGTGTATGTAACTGTTCCTATAATGTCATTTTTTAAAATAGGAGCAGAGATATTGTCTTTTAGATTTATTTCAAATGAGTCATTAGGATTTTTCGTATTCTTTAGTAATGTAACATCATTTTCTAAAATTAATTCTAAATTTTTGGTTTCTTCTGTTGCATTTTCAATTTCTATATTTTTTACAGAGTCCCCTTTTGTAGCAAGAGTCTCTAAAGAATAAGTAGAATATCCATATTTATATAATGCTGCAGAATCGATACATCTTGTGCTTTCTCCACTTTCTAGGACTGGAGCTCCTAGTACAACAGATATTAAGTTAAGTTTATTTTTTGTAAAAGCTGAAATTAGACAATTTTTTGCTTCGGAAGTATAACCCGTTTTTATTCCCACACATTCAGGTATATAGTATTTTGATGATGAATTTAATAAATCGTTCGTATTTTTATATGTTCTTGCGTCAGATTTATTTGTTTTGTTTATAGTACAACTCTTCATAGAAACTATTGACCTAAATGTACTATTCTTCATACAATATAAAGCGATTTTTGCAAGATCTTCGGCAGTTGTGTAATGATTGTCGTCATGTATTCCGCTGGGGTTTAAAAAATGTGAGTTTTTACAGCCTATTTCTACTGCTTTTTCGTTCATAAGATTTGAAAAATTATCTATAGACCCTGAAACGTGTTCTGCTAGAACATATCCAGCGTCATTTGCAGAGTGAACAAGAAAAACTTTAAGTAGGTCATTTACTGTTAGTTGTTCTCCTTCTGATAAATAAGCAGATGAATATCCAGAGGGGACAGCTTTTATTGCTGAATTTTGAACAGTTACTATGTCGTCTAGGTTACATTTTTCTATAGCAATAATTGCAGTTAAAATTTTTGTTGTGCTTGCAGGGTACATTTTAGCATCAGAATTTTTTTGGAAAAGTACAGCCCCAGTGCTTGCATCTATTAATATAGCTGATTCTGCTGATATATTTGGACTATTGTCCAAATTTGTTTGATCAGCATAGGATATCGGACAAAGTGTATTTAGTATTAAAATTATTATAAGAATAAAGTATTTTAGATATGTTTTATGTTTCATCTTTGTGTTCCTTTCAAGTAAGATTAAATAAAAAATCCATTTTTATAAGTAGATTTATTATGTTTTTATAATTATGATTAATAATCTATATTAAGTCATGTTATTAATATATCGTATTTATAATTTTTTTGCAATGAATTTTTGGAAAAAATTAAATAATTGTTTTCATGCAGTTTTATAATTTACAGTCAAAAATGTTGCAGTATTAAAATGTAATTATAATCATTAGTATTTTCACACCATGGTATAAAATTAAGTTGTGAACTATAGCTATGTATAAAAGATATCATTATATAAGGAGGTGTAATATGTTAGAGAATTTAACTATCAAACAAAAAAAGATATTTATTATAATTGTAGTAATAGTTGCTATTATGGTAATGTTTTTTATATACAAAAGAGCTGAAAGTAAAGAATTTATAGAAAAAGGAGAAGAAATTTTAATTGATCAAAATACTGAAAATAAGAATCAAGTTAATACCGTAAATGAAGAAGACACAGACGAAATGGTTGTTGTGCATATTACAGGAGCTGTGAAATCACCTGGAGTTGTGAAACTAAAACAGGGTAGCAGAATAGAGGATGCTATAGATATGGCAGGAGGATTAACAGAAAATGCAGATATAAGTAATGTAAATTTGGCATATGTACTAGATGATGGAGTCAAAATTCTTATACCTGAAAAGGGAAGCAATCAGGAAGCAAATGATACAGTAAATGGTGATGTAGGTGAAAATGTGATTATAGAATCAAATTCAAAGCATGAAACAAAAACATCTTTAGTAAATATTAATAAAGCTTCACAGTCCGAATTAGAAAGCCTTTCTGGCGTGGGGCCATCTCTTGCAAGTAAAATAATTGAGTATCGAAATAGTAATGGTAAGTTTTCAAATATTGAAGATATTAAAAAAGTCAGTGGAATTGGAGATACTAAATATGAAGCAATAAAAGATTTTATATGTACAAATTAACTTAATATGATGTGAAAATAACAGTTACAAATTAATGATTGCCGTTAATTAATGGCAATCATTAATTATAATTATATATATTTTTGTATTTCAGCAAAGATTTCATTATGAATATCTTCAATGGTACGTATAGAGTTATTTCTAATGCAATCTATTCTATACCAGTCATATTCTTTAGCTAGATTGCAAGAGATTTGATAAATTTCATCTAAATAAACAGAGTTACTTTCGTGTATATCTTTTTGTGATGAATGAGTAAATTTGTTGTCCCTATTTTGTATTAATTCCTGTGCATATTTTGTTGGCATATCTAAGAAGAAGGATTTTGTAGGAATAGGAAGCTCATATAGATTAAATTCAAAGTTCCATAGCCAATCTAAAAAATTCTTTCTTTCCTTCTCATCCTTTATTTTTCCAGCTTGGAATGTCATATTTGAAGTAGTATATCTATCTGCTAAAATTATGCCACCACTATTATAGTATTCTAAATATCCTTCAGATTTAAAAGTGGCATATCTATCTGCTGCATAAAATGTAGATGCTATGTAAGGGCTTACATCATTTGGATTTTTGCCAAAATCACCAGATAAATACATTTTTACCAATGTAGATGTTTGACTTTCATAATTTGGAAAAGATACCGTCCTATAATCTATGTGTTCTTTTTCAAATCTTTCTTTTAATTTTCCCAGTTGTGTTTGCTTTCCACTGCCATCAGTTCCTTCTATTACAAATAATTTTCCCATAATAAAAATCCTTTCCTAGTTTCAATTTCTATTTTATTATATATATATA
>CANQFW010000057.1 GCA_947599995.1 uncultured Clostridia bacterium | reverse complement strand
ATTAGTATAGATGTAATATGGATTGGAGGAGTTTTATGAATATTTTAGAAAGAATAAAAAATATATTTAAAAAACAAAAAAGTTTACCCACAAGCACTGAACAACATCTGGAAAATCAGTCATCGGAATCATTTGCTGATCAATTAAAAAGAAAGGCAAATGAACATTTAACATTTGATCAATTAAAGTTAAAACTTGCAGAGGAAGTTGGTTTTGATGATAAAATTCTAAATCTTCCTGGTGTTAAAGAAATGTTATTTAGTTTTGATGAATTTGAAAATATCACTAGACTTAGGATAGAGAATAGGAATGAGTATATAAATGAGTGTGGAGGTATATTAAAGCTCGGACGAATCACTAGTAATGGTGCATTTATTGGTCATATATCTAATAATACAATTGAAGTAAGATATAAAGAGGACTCTGATAATTATATTGTAACTCAACATATAACGGATCCAGTAATAAAAATGGAGATAGATCAAACAAGTATATATGATAAAAATAATAATTTAGAAATGAAACGTATAATAAAAACTAAAGACTACTATAGTGGATTTGCCAACATTAGTGAAAAAAGATTTGGACGAGCTCCTAAAGATATAGCACTAATATTGGAAAAAGAATTATACGATGGTTCCGATGATGTAAAGTGTTGTAGACTATTTGATATTTCTATGAGTAATTCAGATATTGCAACCTTAGATGGTGTTAATAAGGAATCTACTTTGATATATGAGACTAACGATAAGAATGAAATTATTAATAAGTGGATGGATTTCGCGAAAGAATCTATAAATAATAATGAACGTAAAAACCGTATAAACGAAAAAATATCTCAATCAAAATATTCAAAAGCATGTTCTAAATATTTAGGAATAGATCGAAATATGAATGAACAGATTAAATAATTAAAAATAAAATTTAAATAGAAAAGATTAATATAATTATTTAAAGTTTTAAGAAAAGAGATTAATTTATGGAAATTGCAAGTGAATGGAAAGATTATGAAATATTAGATATGTGTGATGGGGAAAAACTTGAAAGATGGGGAAATATAATCTTAATTAGACCAGATCCACAAATTATATGGAAAGAAAAAAATTTTCCAGAAAAATGGAAGAAAAAAATGGATCTATGAGAGATTTCCTATTACAAAAGAATTTTTAAAAGCAATGAATAACTATTGGTTTTAATTACAATTTGTGTAACTAAAAAGAGTCAAAATCGACTCTTTTTTTGTCAAATATATAGATTAAATTACTATACATTTGTATATTATTTTTAATAATTATAGAATGCCATCAAAAAAAAGTATGGTGTGTGTCATGAATGAGTTATTTAATCAACCTATTTTAGAAGAATTATTTAACAGTAGGAGCGAAGAATTATCTCATAAAATTATTAAAAATTCAAAAGAATACAAAAAACTTATTAATGATATGGAACATAAAATCAAACAATTATTAAATTATGTTCCAGGAAATATGTACGAAGAAATAGAAAGAGAAATAAAATATATAGGAAAAGGCGGACCATTATATAAATCAGTTTTGCCCATAAAAGAAAAAATTGAAATAAAAACAAGCATGGAAACAAGAGATTATGTAGAAGAGTTTAATCATATGCCAGTAAAAGATGCAGATTATATCATACAAAAATATAGTGATAGAGTTTTAGTTATAATAACAGATATATGTTTTGCTCATTGTCAATATTGTTTTAGAACATATAATTTATCAACTTTTCAACAAAGTAATATGAAAGAAACAATAAAAAACAAAATAGAGGTTCTAAAGAAATATCTAAACGAACACGAGGAAATAAAAGAAGTTATATTATCAGGAGGAGATCCTATAAGCATAGGATACGATAATTTAAAATATGTTTTGGAAGAATTGAAAGAATATAATATTAGAATACATACTAGGAGTATAGTCTATGAACCATATGCAATTACACCTGATATTATCAATATAATGAAAAAATATAATGTTAGATTGGTATTTCACATAAATCATCCGTATGAAATTGATAATGTTGTTAAAGAAAAAATTAATAAAATTGATAATAATGGCATTAGAATGTATGCACAATTTCCACTTATAAGAGGAATAAATGATAATGCTAAAGTTTTAAAAATTTTATTAGAGAAAATGGATGAATTAAACATAAGACCATTATCTATTTTCATAGCTGATCCAATTGCATATTCAGCAGTATTTAGAATAAGTTTAAAAAGAATTATAGAGATAATAAACGAAGTAAATTGGACAAGCCCTTCATGGATAAATTCAGTAAGATTTACAATGGACACAACTATAGGAAAAGTTAGAATTGAAAATATAATAGAATGGAAAGAGAAACATATAGTTTTCTCTAGAGAGGGTAAGAAAGTAGATTATTATGATTTAGATGATGGAATAGATGAACCTACGCCTTTAGAAAAGTTACTTTGGAAGACAAATTAATTATAGTGGAGGTATAGAACATGTTAGAAGGTTTATTGACAGAGAAAGATTGTCAAGAGTGCAAATTATTGAAAAAGAAGAAATAATTGATGCTCCAACATTTACAAATGAAGAAAAAAAGTATATAATAGAAATGATTGATAATAATATAAAATTCAAGAAAATTGGTGATATTTATCAAATTATCTTAGATAAAGATAATGAATTGTACAAATGTCCTCTTTTAAGAAACGATGGGTGTGTATTAAGAGATAGAAGACCATTTGATTGTAAATCTTGGCCTCTTTATATAATGAGGAAAGATAAGGAATATTATATAACGATATCAAATGATTGCAAAAAGATGAACAAAGTTGAAAAAAGTAAATTAATAAAATATATAGAGAAAGATTTTTTAAGTATAGCAAAATGTATAATAAAAAATACTCCAGATATGATAACAGAATACAATAGAGATTTAAAAATTTTATATAAAATATAGAATGAAAGGAATGAATTTTATGGCACATTTAGAAAGTTATGATAGCTTTCAAACTAAGAAGGCTAAAGAACAGAAAAAAAGAGCAAAAGAAAAATCAAATTCAAAAGAAAAAGATGTAAATAAAAATGGAAAGTTTGTGATAAAAAAAGGCGAAAATTATGGAACAATAATTGAAGTGAGATATAATGATGCATATGTTTTTTACCAAGATAAAGTAGTTAAAGCACATTTAAGAAATGATATAAATTATCCGTGTAATCAGGTATTATTCCCTGGGGATAAAGTTATATTAGAAGCTGATGGAGAAGATTTTGTAATTAATAATATGATAGCAAGAACATCATTGCTATCAAGAGTAAAAAAAGATTCTACGAGGTTAGATTCTAGCATAGGTACAACAAAAAATATAGCGGCAAATATTAATCTTGCGGCAATTGTTGTAGCAGCAAAAAATCCACCTCTACATCCAAAGTTTATTGATAGATATTTAATGGTACTTCAAAATAGTGGTATTGATTCTATTATATGTTTAAATAAAGCAGATTTAAAAGACGAAAATGAAGAAAAAATTTTAGATATATATAGAAATTTAGGAATACCTGTTATTGAAACGAGTACTTTAAAAAAAGAGGGTATTGACCAGTTAGCAGAATGCTTACGTGGCAAACAGACTATTTTCGTAGGAAACTCTGGAGTAGGAAAATCTTCTCTAACTAATGCATTAATGAATAGTGAAGAAATAAAGACATCACATGTTAGTGAAAAAAGCGGTAAAGGTAGACATACAACTACGACTTCTAAATATTATGTATGGGATGAAGAATCTTCTATTATAGATACTCCTGGAATAAGAAGTCTTGATGTATCGAGTTTCCAACCTCAAGAAATTCAAGATTATTTTCAAGAATTTGAAGATTGGGCATGTAAATGTAAATTTTCAAATTGTTTACATTTTAAAGAACCGGAGAATTTGTGTATGGTAAAACAAGGGGTAAAATCAGGTATAATTAATAAAAATAGATATGCAAGTTATATAAGAATATTAGGAAATGTTTTAAATGAAAAGCAACGAGAAACAGATGATTTAGATGAAAGATAAACTTAAATAAAATTTTGAATTCAATAATAAATAAAAAAACGAGCATTTCGGCTTGTTTTTTTATTTATTATCTGTAAATGTTTGAAATAGTACTTTTATATAACTATATATTTATTTTTTTCTTTCAATATTATACATATGAGTAATTATACTATCTACAAATTCCTTATTTGTATCAGATAATTTCAAATATTGTATTAGAACATCGTTATTAAAAGGTATCTCTTCTGTAGCATTAAATAAATTGCCAAATAGATAATTAGGAGATACTTCTAATATATTACATAATTTTATTAATAAACCTACACTACCATTTGATTTACCTACTTCTAACGCACTAATGTATTTTGTGGATACATCACATATTTCTGCAAGCTGTTCTTGCGATAAGCCTTTATTTAATCTAGCAATTTTGATATGATTACCTATAATTTTTGCAATTTCATTCATATTATCACCAAACATAGTATATCCATTTTATTTATTACTTAAAACATATTTATATTGGAAAAAAATAAAAAGAGTACAACTAAAAGATTAATTTATCCTGTAAATATGTGATAAAATAATAGAAAATAATACTAAGGAGCGGTTAATATGGAAGGAAAAAATATTTCTAAATTAAAAGAAAAAATAAATAATATATTAGCAAATTTGAGTATAAATGCAATAACAGATGGTTTAAAAATAGTAACATTTCTTCAAGAATTAAAAGAAAGAGAAATTGAAGATAATGAAGTTGAAATATTAGAAAAAACATTAAATAACATCGAAATCTATTTACATACAAAAAATGGATGCAATGTTAGATCATCCTTTATCTCAATTTAAAATGGCAAATGCACTTGAATATTGTGCATAATATAATAAGGAGAATATAAGGTTATGGTAGATTATGAAAAGAAATTTGATACAAGTAATATTCATTCTGTAGAATTAAATCTATTAGATGGACAAGTAGAACTTATTTTAAGAGCTTTAGAATTATATGGATATAATCTTGAATATATGCTTAATGGTAATGATGCTACAGATGAACAAAAACAAGAGAAAATATCAATGTTAAAGTACACTTATGAGCAAATTTCAGCATCACAAGCTGAACAAGTAAATTCAAAAGCTAATAATCTTGATAATTTAAGTAGTTTTGGTAAATTATTAAGCAAAGATTTTGGCAATACAACAGACAATAGCAAATTAAAGGTTATATAATTTATTACAAATATCAGAAAATCAATAGGGAGTAGGGGAATAGGCAATTTTTTATTATCTCATTATAAATAAAAAAATTAAAAAATTTAATAAATAAAATTATAATTACAAAAATCTAAAATTAAATTTTGAAATTTTATAAAATTGATTTTTTATATGTAATTTTAAAAATCGAACATTTGTTAATTATGTTTGTAAATAAAATTTATTACAGAATTTTAAAATTACTTTATATAAATTTAGATTATTAATTCATAATATAATTTTATATTTTGAACGCATCAAAATCGATTTTAAGACATTTTTATATAAAACCTAACAAGTTTATATGTTTTAATTTTAATGTTCAATTTATAAAATATAATAATTATAATGTAATTCTAATAGAAATGCTTAATTTTAGGCACTTTTTAAAAATGCTGAAAAATGGCTAAAAAAGCGACACACGAGAATCGATTTTAAGCCGTTTTTAAAAATTAGGCATATAGTTTGTTGTTTGAAAAATAAGGTAAAATACTGAAATATAAGGATTTGCGAATTTTTGAAAAAATAATCTAAAGTTATATAATTTTTTTATAAATTATTAGGTTACAATAATGAAAAAAAATCAAACCAGGAATAATATAAAAAAATGAAGCTCCAGAATCGATTTTAAGAGGTTTTTATTAAAAAATAATGTAGTGTATTGTCTATAAAAAACAGCTAAAATGAGCTTATAGCAAGGAATAGCTAATTTTGAAAGGGAACACCAGAATGGAGGTCTTTATATTTTACTCCTATTCCTTTTTGCGCAAAACTTTGATTTTGTGCAAAGTTATATATTTCTTTTTATACTACTTTTAGGCCTATATCTTCCTGCCTCTCTTTCCAAAATTTTAATTTCAAATTATAATTTTAAAAATTTTTAAATTTTTATATAAATTATATTTTTATAATAAAAAAATATAAAAATCTGCAAACCTTACTCCCTACTCTTAAAATTAGCATTTTTTAAATAACAAACTATATAGTAAAAAAATAAAAATGGCTTAAAAACGATTCTCGTGCGTCGTTTTTTCTTAAATTATCTAAATTACTTTTAATTTACTTTCTGATGGTATTATATCAATAATATTATTATCTTGCATCATATTTTGAGCAAATTTATTATCTTTATTAAATTCATTTTGTTTTCCATTTACTTGTTCTGCTTGATGAGCTAATACTTCTTGAAAAGTATATTTAACCATAGCAATTTTCTTTTGTTTTTCTTCGTCAGAAGATTTTTCATTATCTAACATAAATTCTAAAGTATGTGCGTATAATTCTAATGATTTTAATATTAGATTAACTTGTCCATTTAATAATCTTAAATCAACAGGTACTATATTTTTAACATCAAAATTTGCATCTTGTTCGTTCATTATAACCTCCTTAATTTATGCTACAGAATAAGCATAAGCATCTTTCATTTTAAATTGTGATAAAGGATGATCTAACATTGATTTCATAACTTCTTCATCATGTAAATGTGTATATATTTTAGTTGTATTTATTTGAGAATGACCAAGTATTTCCTGGATAGTCTTAACATCAACTCCAGATTTAAACATAAGTGTAGCACAAGTATGTCGCATTGTATGTACTGAATATTCTATACTATCAATATCTGATTTTCGATATGCAATTTTAGTTGCTTTCCTAATTGCAACTGTAGAGAGTCTAACACCTTTATTACTCAAGAAGAATGCTTTTTCGTCTTTCTTGTTTTTAGCATGTAAGTTCTTTCTTATTTCATAGTATTTAATCATTGCATCATAAGCTACATCATTTAAATAGCCCATTCTTTCTTTTTTACCTTTACCATGTATTATGAATTTTTTATATTTAAAGTCAATATCATCAATATTTAATGCAGAAATTTCGGATATTCTCAAGCCACAATTTAAGCATAAATTAAATATGGCATTGTTTCTAACTTCATTTACTTTATCACTATCTTTATATAAAGTTACTAATTTTTTAGCCTCTCTTAAAGATAAATAATTAGGTAGTTGTCTAACTTCTCTTTTTTCAGTTTTTACAATATCGAATGGTTGTCTAAAAATATTATGCATAATATGAAATAAGTAATTGAAAAATGACCTTAAATGCTCAATTTTAATATTCCTAGAACCTTGTTTATAATCATTTTCTGCTAAATAGAAAATATAACTATAAATATCTTTATTAGTCAAAGTTCTAACATCATTTAATGAAAAATTCTCAATAGAATCATACTTATTATCTAATTTATATATGTTTACAAACTCCAAAAACTGATGAACTGTTGTAACTATTTTTTCAATATATATATTTGATAGATTTTTAATTACTATTAAATAATCTTTAAAATCTACTATAAACTCTTTATAATTATTCTTTTCCATTTTCTAAATCTCCTTTTCTTTCTAAAATGCTTGAAATAGTGCAATTCTCCATAATGTATTTTAATTTTTTATCACTAACATGAGTGTAAATTTCAGTTGATGATAGTAATTTATGTCCTAAAATCTTTTGTATAATTAATATATTTGTATCGTTTTCGTTATACATAAGAGTTGCTCCAGTATGCCTTAATGAATGAGTGTGATAGCCTTTTCTTTTTTCTTCAAATATTTTTAAAAGTTCCTGGTCAATTATTAGTTGTACATTTCTTCTTGAAATTCGCTTTTTTCTTTCACTTAAGAATAAAGCATTATAGTTTGGATCTGTTATAGGTAATGTAGGTCTAACTTTTAAATATTCTTCGAGAGCTTCAGATACAGAATCATCTAAATATACTATTCTTTCTTTATTTCCCTTACCTTTTACTTTAAGTGTTTTATCATCTAATTTAACATCAGTAAGATTTATGCCTATCAATTCGCCTAATCTTAAACAACAATTTAAGAATAAAGATATAATTGCATAATTTCTTATTGTATTTCTGCTACTGGATTGTATTGTTTTAGATAATAAGTCTTTACTTTGATTAAGATTTAAGTATTTAGGCTGTCTTTTTTCGACATTTGCAAATTTTACATTAGCTGTTGGATCTGATGTTATTAAGTTAATAGATGATAGATAACTAAAGAAATTTTTTAATGATGCTAGTTTTCTGTTTCTTGTTTTTGGTGCATTACCAGAAAAATTCCTTAAAAATGAAATGAAATCTTGTATTGTAAAAGTATTTACATTATCTAAATCATCAAGTGTTATATCTGCGATTGATATTTCTTTAAATTTATCTAAATCAATTTTATTTGCTTTATCGTTGTGTACTATTAAGTATCTGAAAAAAGTTCGTATATCAAAATATAATTCATTTACAGTATTTTCTGAACTTTGCAAAATATATCTAGTATATTTAAGATAATCATTTAAAAATTCTGGATTCTGTTCCTGATTTTTTAGAAAAGACATCTCTTCCCCACTCCTTACATTTTTGTTATTCAAATGTATTAACATTTGAATAAAGTTTAGCATTTTGTTTTTTAGAAAAAAATGATGCGATTTTATAACTTTTAAAAAAATCGCATCATTATAAATTATATAAAACTATGTTCTATCTTTTATTTTCAATTTCTTCATTATGTAATAATCTTTGAGAATAGCCTACAACAGCATCTTT
>CANQFW010000056.1 GCA_947599995.1 uncultured Clostridia bacterium | reverse complement strand
AAATCCAGGTGAAAATCCAGGTGAAAATGCTGGAGCAGATAGTTCACAAGATGCTAATGGAAACGTTTATGATGCAGATTACAAAGTTGAAGATGAAAATAAATAGACAATTGATAATTTATGCATGTTTTGGAAGTTTACCTTTTGGTAATTAGTAAATAAATTAATTTATATAAATAACTATAATTATAGAAATATTTTAAAATTAATTAGTAGAGACGTTTAAAATAACTATAGTATAAAATACAATGAGGTTGGATGATTATGAGTTAAAGTTATCCAACCTTTTATAAAAGTCATGTAATTGTTAATAAAAACTAAAAAACAGTAAGAAAGATATATCTGAGCTAGGAAAGGAGGAAGAAACTGCTTTAAAAATTACATAAAACTACTGCAAATTAAAGCATGTTTCGACTATAGAAAATGGCTGAAAAGAAGGATTATTATGAAATACTAGGAGTAAATAAAACTGCGACTGATGATGAACTAAAAAAGGCCTACAGAAAAATGGCAAAAAAATATCATCCTGATGCAAATAAAGACAATAAGGAAGAAGCAGAAGCAAAGTTTAAAGAAGTAAATGAAGCATATGAAGTATTATCTAATCCACAAAAAAGAAAAATGTATGACCAGTTCGGAACTGTTGACCCAAGTAGTGGATTTGGTGGAACAGGTGGGCCATTTGGTGGAGGAAATGGGTATTATTCATATTCGTCTTCAGGATTTGATGGATTTACAGACTTTGGAGATTTAGGAGATATATTCTCATCATTCTTTGGTGGTGGATTTAGTTCACAAAGATCAAATAGACGAAGTAATGGGCCACGTAAAGGTGAGGACTTAAATTTAAGTATGGAAATAACATTAGAAGAAGCTTTTTTAGGAGTAGAGAAAGAAATAACTATTACCAGACAGGAAACATGTACTGTTTGTAATGGAAAAGGATCTAAGAAAGAATCTAGCATAATTAAGTGTCCTACATGTGGAGGAACAGGGCAAGTAAGACAAATGCAAAATACGATACTTGGTCAAGTTCAAACGACAAGGACTTGTAGTGATTGTCACGGAACAGGTGAAATAATAAAGGAACCATGTGAAAATTGTCATGGAAAAGGAACTGTAAGAAAAACTCCAAAAATAAAAGTAAAAATCCCAGCGGGAATTGAAAATGGCCAAACTGTGGTACTAAGAGGACAGGGAAACCCAGGAACTAAAGGGGGAGCTACAGGAGATCTATACATAACGATAAAGGTAAGAAAACATAGCATATATAAAAGAGAAGGAAATACCATTTACTGTGATATACCAATTACGATAACACAAGCCACCTTAGGAGCAGAGTTAGAAATTCCAATGGTAGATGGAAGCAAAGAAAAATATAAAATTCCAGAAGGAACTCAAACAGGAACTCAATTTACAATAAGAGGTAAAGGATTTAAAAGTGTAAATTCAAGTATTCAAGGAAACTTTATATTTAAAGTTATAGTTCAGACACCTAAGAGAATTACAAAAGAGCAAAGAGAATTATTAGTAGAACTTGCCAAGACTATGAATGAACAGCCACCTGTAAAGAGGAGAGGGATTTTTGGTTAGAAAATATTCTAAGACTCTTGAAAAAAAAACAAAAATGTAGTACAATAGAGTAGTCAAAAAAATACCTAATACATAGCTAAAATTTAAAACACCTAATTTTTAGCCAAGTTTTAGGAAATAAAAAATATAGGAGGTGTATTAAATATGATATCAAAAGAAGTAAAAAGTGAAATCATTGAAAAATTTAAAAGAGATGAAAAAGATACTGGTTCACCAGAAGTACAAATAGCTCTTTTAACAAAAAGAATCAATGAATTGACAGAACACTTAAAAGTTCATCAAAAAGACAACCACTCTAGAAGAGGTTTATTAAAAATGGTTGGAAAAAGAAGAAACTTGTTAAACTATTTAGCAAAAAAAGATGTAAATAGATACAGAGAAATAGTTGAGAAATTAGGATTAAGAAAATAAAACGTCAGCAAAATTAAAGATTAAAAAAATCCTACATATTTTGCATAGACGGAATGTAACTAATTGTTAGTAGTAAAAGCCATGTGCTAATATAAGTGCTTGGCTTTTATAAAAACATACAAATATCTATACAAAATTAAAATTTTCAAGATAAATTATCTTAGATTTAAGTATAAAAATTAATTCGTAAAGGTTTATTTTTTAGGTTTTAGTAGCTTGTATAATGTTTTAATTTGAGGAGCTCCTAAAAAGGTCTATATAACTTTTGAATTTAAAATAAAGTTATTAGACAATTTTTGATACTTATAATGTTAAATCTATAAAAGTCATAGAAATTATTTAGTAATATATTTTTTACAGGGATTATTAATTTTAAATAGTAAAACAGATTAAAAATTAATTATTATTCTAAAATAGATAAAAATTAAAATATTATAGAGGTTACCCAAATCCTAAAAGTAAACTAAAAACACAAAAATAGGAGGAAGTTTATGTTTAAAATTTATGAAACAGAATTAGCAGGAAGAAAGTTAAGTCTAGAAACAGGAAAAATGGCAAAATTAGCTAATGGAAGTGTATTAGTAAGATATGGAGATACATGCGTTATGGTAAATGTTACTGCTTCAAAAGAGCCAAAGGAAGGAATTGACTTTTTTCCACTATCTGTAGACTATGAAGAAAAACTATATGCTGTTGGAAAAATACCAGGATCATTTATAAAAAGAGAAGGAAAACCATCAGATAAAGCAATATTAACATCTAGAGCAATTGATAGGCCATTAAGACCATTATTCCCAAAAGATTTTAGAAATGATGTTGTTGTTGTTGCAACAGTTTTATCAGTAGATCAAGATAATTCGCCAGAGGTTGCAGCAATGATAGGAGCATCTGCAGCACTTTCAATTTCAGATATTCCTTGGGGAGGACCTACAGCAGCGGTAAATGTTGGGCTAGTAAAGGGTGAAATCATAATAAACCCTACAGAGAGTCAAAGAAATTCGAGTGATTTAACATTAACAGTTGCAGGGACCTCTGATAAAATTGCAATGATAGAAGCTGGTGCAAATGAAGTAGCAGATGATGTGATGCTTGAGGCAATAAAAAAAGCTCATGAAGAAATAAAGAAAATATGTAAATTTATTTCTAAGATAAAGGAAGAAATAGGAAAACCAAAATTTGAATATAAATCATTTGCGGTAAATGAAGAAATTTACAATTTTATATCAGAAAATTACAAAGATGACATGAAGATAGCAGTAAAGGAAGTAGACAAGCAAGTAAGAGATGAAAATATAACAAAACTTACAGATAAAATAAATAGCGAATATGAAGAAAGACTTGGTACAGAGAAATTTGAAGAAGATAAATGTCAAATAGGTGAAGCTATATACAAATTAGAGAAAAAAATTGTTAGAGATATGATATTTTATGAGCACACTCGTGTTGATGGAAGAGCTTTAGACGAAATAAGGCCACTTTCATGTGAAGTTGGAATTTTGCCAAGAGTACACGGAAGCGCTTTATTTACTAGAGGATTAACACAAGTAATGTCTATAGTAACACTTGGAATGGCAAGTGAAGAACAAGAGTTAGATGGAATTGATACAGAGACATCAAAAAGATATATGCATCAATACAATTTTCCTGCATATTCAGTTGGAGAAGCAAGGACCTCTCGTGGACCTGGTAGACGTGAAATAGGACATGGGGCGTTAGCTGAAAAGGCATTAGTTCCAGTTTTACCATCTAAAGAGGAATTCCCTTACTCAATAAGAGTTGTATCTGAAATCCTTTCATCAAATGGTTCAACCTCACAAGGAAGCATTTGCGCATCAACTTTAAGCTTAATGGATGCTGGTGTCCCAATTAAGAGACCAGTTGCAGGAATTTCAACTGGTTTAATAACAGACCCAGAAAACCCTGATAACTATGTAATGATGACAGACATTCAAGGAATTGAAGACTTTTTTGGGGATATGGACTTTAAAGTTGGAGGAACAGAAAAGGGAATTACAGCAATACAAGTAGATATAAAAGTTGATGGATTATCTTATGAAATTATAAAAGAAGCGTTTGAAAGAACAAGAAATGCTAGAAACTATATATTAAACGATATAATGTTACCACAAATTTCAGAACCTAGGTCAGAAATTTCTGAGTATGCACCAAAAATAATAACCACAAAAATAAAGGTTGATAAAATTAAGGATGTAATTGGAACAGGCGGAAAAGTAATTAACAAAATAATAGAAGAAACTGGTGTTAAAATAGACATTGAAGAAGATGGACAAGTATTTATTTATGGAAAAACTAGCGAAAATGCTTATGACGCATTAGACATGATAGAAGAAATAGTAAGAGAGATAGAAGTTGGAGGAATATATTATGGACCTGTAACAAGAACAACATCATTTGGAGCATTTGTAGATTTAGGAAATGGAAGAGAAGGACTTGTTCATATATCTCAAATTGCAGATGAACATATAAGAAGAGTTGAAGACTATGTAAAGATTGGCGAAAAAATTACTGTTAAGGTTATTGGAATAGATGCTCAGGGTAAGATAAATCTTACTATGAAGGATTTAAATACAAATAAGTGTGAAAATAAAGAAGATTTTGAGAAAGAAGTTAACAATAACGCTAAATTTATAAAAGAAAATGTTACAGAAGAAAATAAAGAGAATTTTGAAAACAGTGAAGAAGAATAATTAAAATAATAAAAGTAAATAAAAAGGTAATTTGGGGCATATCTTAAATTACCTTTTTTAGTAAGGAAACAAAAATGAAAAAGATAGGAGCTTATGTACATATACCGTTTTGTAAGCAAAAATGCTATTATTGTGACTTTTTGTCTTTTGCAAATAAGGCAAAATATGAAGCAAAATATATTGAATGTTTGATTAAAGAAATAAGGAATTTTAAACAAAAAAATAAGAATATAGAATTTGATACTATTTATATAGGAGGAGGAACTCCATCCTATATTGATGTGGAGAATATAAAGAAAATTTTGAAAGAGTTAACGAAAAATAATGAGCTAAATAAAATTAAGGAAATAACCATGGAAGTGAATCCTGGGACTCTATTTAGTTATAATGAACTGAATAGTTCAGAGTGTGCAACAGAAACAATGTGTTTAAATGATAGAGTGTCAGAAAAAAAGTATTTTCTAAGTGAAGGAAAAATTAATAATGTTGAACATAGTAGATATTACTTAGAAGAAAAAATGATAGAATATAAAAAAATGGGGATAAATAGGCTTAGTATAGGACTTCAAAGTACGAATAATCAGCTTTTAAGAAGTATAGGAAGAATACATACTTTTGAAGACTTTTTAGAAACATATAAAATAGCAGAAAAAATAGGTTTCAGTAATATAAATGTAGATTTAATGATAGGACTCCCTAATCAAACATTTAATGATATAAAAAATGAACTAGAGAGAATCATTAAACTAGAGCCAAAACATATATCAGTTTATTCACTAATTTTAGAAGAAAATACTAAACTAGAGCAAATGGTAAAAAATAAACAAGTAACTTTACCAGATGAAGAGCTAGAAAGGCATATGTATTGGTATGCAAAAAACATTTTAGAATTAAATGGATATGAACATTATGAAATCTCAAATTTTGCAAAAGCAGGATTTGAATCTAAACATAATAAAGCTTGCTGGGAACAAGAAGAATATATAGGATTTGGACTTGGTGCACATTCGTATATAGATAATGTGAGATTTTCAAACATTGAGGATTTAAGAAAGTATATTGATAATTTAAGTACAAATAATTTTGAGAAAAACATAATTATTCATGAAGTTCAAGATATTCAAATGAAGGAAAAAGAATATATGTTGTTGTCCTTAAGGAAAATAGATGGAGTAAATTTACAAAATTTTGAAAATAAATTTCATGTGAATCCAATTTATATATTTAGAAATGAATTGCAAAAGCTTTCAAATTATGGATTTATAAAGGTAAATGGAGACAGAATTATGCTAACAAATAAAGGCATTGATTTTGCTAATATTGTTTGGGAAGAGTTTGTTTAGTAAAAAGAAGGGAGCAATAGTAAGATGGAAAAAGTTACACTAAAAGTTGAAAAAATAGACCAAAAGAAGAGAATTGATACATACATATCAGAACAAAAAGAAAATTTTACAAGAAGCAAAGTGCAAAGACTAATAGGAGAACAAAAAATAACAGTTAATGGGAAAAAGGTAAAAGCATCATACAATGTTCAAGAAAATGATACAATAGAAATAATAGAAGAAGAACCAATACAGGCAAATATAAAACCACAAGATATAACATTAGACGTCATATATGAAGACAAGGATATAATAATAATTAATAAACAAAAAGGTATGGTAGTACATCCAGCAAATGGTAACTATGATGGTACTTTGGTAAATGCAATAATGGCAAAATGTAAAGATTCACTATCAGGAATTGGTGGTGAAATAAGGCCAGGAATAGTTCACAGGCTAGATAAGGATACATCAGGTGCTATAATTGTGGCTAAAAATGACAAAGCACATGTTAATTTGAGCAATCAAATAAAAAATCATAATGTTACAAAAACATATATAGCACTTGTTCGTGGAATTATAAAAGAAAATCAAGCAACAATAAAGATGCCAATTGCAAGAAGTAAAACTGATAGGAAGAAAATGGCAGTAGATCCTAAAGGAAAAGAAGCAATTACTCATTTTGAGGTTTTAGAAAGATTTGAAAATAAATATACGTTATTGAAAGTTAATATAGAAACAGGAAGAACTCATCAAATAAGAGTACATATGTCTTATATAGGATATCCTCTTGTAGGTGATGAAGTATATTCAAATGGTAAAAACGAATTTGGAATAAAGGGACAATGCCTCCATGCATGGAAATTAGACTTTAAACATCCAATTACGGAAAAGCCTATGCATATAGAAGCAAAAATACCAGAATATTTTGAGGAAGTTATAAAAAAGTTAAAAATTCGAAGTATATAGACAACAATCTACAAATATGTTAAAATTACATGTATAAAAAATGAGGTGGATTTTAATTAAATAAATTGCAAATACCAAATAAAAAGAAAGGAGAATCCAAGTGGAAGATGAAAAAATAACAAGTCCAGAATTAGAGAATAATGAAGAAGAAAATCTAGAAAGTTCATTAAGACCGAGGCACCTAAATGAATATATTGGACAAAATAAAGTTAAGGAAAATATGCGTATATATATAGAAGCGGCCAAAAAAAGAAATCAACCATTAGACCATTGCTTATTTTATGGACCTCCTGGCCTTGGAAAAACTACTATTTCAGGAATAATTGCAAATGAGATGAATTCAAATATAAAAATTACATCAGGTCCTGCCATAGAGAAACCTGGAGATTTAGCAGGAATTTTAACAAACCTAAAGGAAAATGATGTACTCTTTATAGATGAGATTCATAGATTAAGCAAAAATGTAGAAGAGATTTTGTATCCTGCATTAGAAGATTTTTCATTAGATATAATGCTGGGAAAAGGACCAGAAGCAAGGTCGATTAGAATAGATTTACCTAAGTTTACTTTAATTGGGGCTACTACAAAAGCAGGCTCTCTAGCTACACCACTTAGAGATAGATTTGGAATAGTACATAGATTAGAATTATATTCTACAGAAGATTTAACTACAATTGTTCAAAGGTCTAGCAAAATTCTTAAAATTAAAATAGATAAAGATGCGGCTATTGAAATTGCAAGAAGATCAAGAGGGACTCCAAGAATTGCAAATAGGCTTTTAAAAAGAGTTGGGGATTATGCATTAGTTTTAGGGGATGGAAACATCACATTAAAAATTACAAAACATGCTTTAAACAAATTGGAAATCGATGAACTTGGATTAGATGAAGTAGATAGAAAAATGATGGAGACTATGATTGTTCAGTATAATGGTAGACCTGTAGGAATCGAGGCTTTAGCAGCTTCGATGGGAGAAGAAATAGATACAATAGAAGATGTATATGAACCATATTTAATGCAAATTGGTTTTATAGCAAGAACGCCAAGGGGAAGAGTACCACTTCCTGCAGCTTATGAACATTTAGGATATAGTTATCAAACAAATATGTTTTAAATTTGAGTATTTATAAAAATTTAAATATATAGTAACATTTATATACTAAGAGAATAAAAAAGTTCTCATTTTATGTTTGCAATTATGGGCTATTAAAAGTTAAAAAGATTGAAAGGGTGAAAAGGTTGAAAAATAATTACAATTTTGGCGTTGTCAAACTTCATTTAAAATTTAATTCTTTTCCAACCAGATTTGTGCCTTAGGAAGGAATGAGATTAAAAATGAAATTATTGATGCATACATGTTGTGCTCCATGTAGTGTATATTGTATTGATTCTTTAAGAAATGAAGAAATTGAGCCGACAGTATATTGGTTTAATCCAAATATACATCCATATACAGAATATAAAGCAAGAAGAGACTGCTTAAAAGAATATACTAGTAGTATAGGAGTACAAGCTATATTTGAAGAAAACTATGGATTAAGAGATTTTTGCAAAAATGTTGTAGAGAATTTAGATAATAGATGTAATAATTATTGTTATCCAGTCAGATTAGAACAAACTGCAAAATATGCAAAGGAAAATGGATTTGACACTTTTACAACTACTCTTTTAGTGAGTCCATATCAAAAACATGATGCTATTTGTGAATTAGGAAAAAAAATTGCAAAAAAATATGGAATAAGTTTTTTGTATAGAGATTTTAGAGTTGGATTTAGGCAAGGACAAGCAAAAGCAAGAGAGCTAGGGCTATATATGCAAAAATATTGTGGATGTGTTTTTTCAGAGGAGATGAGATATTATAACCGCAATCCTATACAAACCAGTAATACCAATGGTTACGAGATACCCAAAGA
>CANQFW010000055.1 GCA_947599995.1 uncultured Clostridia bacterium | reverse complement strand
AAATAATTTTTTTACTTTATTTATCTCAATAAATTTAATAATATCTAATTTGAAAAAAAATACACATCATGATATAATTTGACAGAATTCACCCAAAGATAGAAAGGATGTAAAAAAATGAAATTAGAACAAAATGATAAACCAATGTTATTTTCTATAACAGAGGTGCCAGATATATTTTTAACTGAATATTTGGGAAATATACAAGGGGACTATGTAAAAATATATTTATATTTAATTTTTCTAGCAAAATATAATAGAGATGTAAAGGTAAATGACTTATCTAAAAAACTTTCTTTACCTGTGAATATAATAAGTGATGGAATAAAGTATTTAGAAAAAGAAGGATTAATTCTAAGAAAAAATGATGGCTATATTGTTGTAGATTTACAGGAATTGGTTTTAAATAATTTATATTCACCAAAAATTCAAACATCAGCAGAAAAAATAGAGGAGAATTCTAAAAATAAGGAAAGACTAAAATTAATCGAATATTTAAATAATAGGTACTTTCAAGGAGTTATGGGACCAACTTGGTATAATGATATAGATTTATGGTTTAGAAAATATGAGTTTGACGAACAAGTTATGATAAATTTATTTGATTATTGTTTTAATAAATCTGCTTTGCATAGAAACTATGTACAAACAGTTGCAGAAGCTTGGGCATTAAATAAAATAAAAAATTTGGATGATTTGGAAAACTACTATATGAATCAAGAAAAAAATATGAATATAAAAAAGACTATAGCAAAAAAATTAGGAAAAAGAAATGGTCTTACACAATATGAAGAAGCATATATTGAAAAATGGATCAATGAATATAAATATGATTTAAATGTTATAGAAATAGCTTTAAAAAGAACAACATATAGGTCAAATCCAAGTTTTGAATATATAAATAATATAATTAAAGATTGGCATGATAGAAATCTTAAAACTCCAACTCAAATAAATGAATTTTTAGAAAAAAGAAAAGAGCAGACAAACAATGAAAAGAAATTAAAAAAACAAGTTGAAAAAGAATCTTTTGAGCAAAGACAGTACAATAATTTAGACTTTTTATATGCAAATAAAAATATAGAGGACGATGAAAATGGCAAGTAGCGAATTAGAAAATATCTTAATACAATATGAACAGAAAAGAAGAAATGCAGAACTTGAAGCAGATATGAGAAAAGAAAAATTATACAAAAATTTCCCAGAGATAGAGAAGATAGATAGTAATATTAATAAGCTTACAATTAATAAAACTAAAAACATTTTAACGAGTAATATTAGCTTAAATGACCAAATTGAAAAAAGAATAAACGATCTGAGAGCAGAAAAAAATAGAATAATAAACGAAAATAATATCAATTTAGAAATATTAAATCCTATTTATGAGTGTAAAATATGTAGGGATGTAGGTTATATATTAAATAAAAATAAGAAATCTGAAATGTGCAATTGCCTAAAACAAAGAATTTTCGACATTTCATATAATAAGTCCAATTTATCTAATTTGAAGAAATATAATTTTGAAAATTTTAATTTTGATATTTTCTCAAATGAAGTAAATACTCAAAAATATAAAGTAAATATTTCACCAAGAAATAATATTGAAAATATCAAAAATAAGAGCTTAGAATTTGTTAAAAATTTTGATAATCCTGAAACAAAAAATTTATTATTTTGTGGGAATACGGGTCTTGGAAAAACGTATATGTCAAATGCAATTGCAAGTGAAGTTTTAAAAAAAGGTAAAACGGTTTTATATCAGACTGCTCCTGTTCTTTTGGAAACAGTAATTGATAATAAATTTAATAAATACAAAAATGCTAAACTAAATAACTTTTATAATGATGTTTTAGAAACGGATTTATTAATCATTGATGATTTAGGAACAGAGTGTTTAAATAGTATGAAATTAAGTGAATTATTTACAATTTTAAATACTAGAATTTTAAATTTAAATAATAAAATTACAAAAACTATTATTTCTACTAATTTAAATATTAAGCAGATATTTAAAAATTATGAGGAAAGGATAGGTTCTAGAATTGCAGGATTTTATGATATTTATTATTTTTTCGGAGAAGATTTGAGATTGAAAATAAGAAAATAAAAATTTATTAAAATAATAACTAAAAAGTATTAAATGTAAACTGCAATATTTTATTGAATTAAAAGATTAGAAAATTGTTTTTAATATGTATTAAAATTGCCAAAATAACATAATTATTTTGGCAATTTTGTATGTATTTAATATTTATGTTTCGGATTTTTGTAATTTTATATAAAAAATTATTTATAAATCTCATTTCCAACAATCTTTCTAACATTTTCAATCTCGCTATTCAAAGTATTGAACATTTTCTCTCCAATAGACTTATCATATCCAGATTTATATTTCTCAATAGAATTTGACATATCTAAAATTTTAAACTTTCTACTAGAAACAGAGGTATTCTTATAAACATAAGTAGGAGTATATGTAGCACAATTAAAGATCATCTTTCCTGTTTCACCGCTCTTAGTATATTTTAAATTCAATATTAGAGAATCACGTGTATATGCTTTATTCTGATCAGCCATAAAGTTTCCTAAAGAATAAATTACAAAAGCTTCTTTTTCTGTTCCATCTTCCAGATTTACCTTCCTTAATTCCATATTTTGAGGAACATGTGGATGGTTTCCAATAATAAGATCTACTCCGTTTTTTATTAAAAAATCAGCAAGTTGTTTTTGTTCATTATTTGGTTTAGTTTGATACTCAACTCCCCAGTGCATACAAACACAAATTAAATCCGAATTTGTTTGTTTAGCTAATTCTAACTGTGAAAGAATAGTTTCTTGATCATTTAAATTTACACAGTACTCTTTACCGTCAGGTATTTTAATGCCATTGGTTCCGTATGTGAAACTTAGAAATGCTATATTTATTCCTTTTACATTTTTGACTAAAATAGTGTCCTGCGATTCTTTGGATTTATATGTTCCAGTATGAGCGATATCGGCTTCATCTAAATAGTTTATTGTACTTTCAATTCCAGAATACCCCTTATCTATACAATGATTATTTGCAGTTGAGACAACATCAAATCCAACATTTTTTAGTGTCTTAGCTAATGTCTCTGGAGTATTAAAGGTTGGGTATCCACTATAACCTATTTTTGAACCAGCAAATGTCGTTTCTAAATTTCCAACTGTTATATCTGGTGTTTGAAGATGATACTTTATGTCGTCAAAAAAATATGAAAAGTCATATTCTTTTGTATCTACTTTATATGCGTCTTTAAACATTGTGTTGTGACACATAATATCTCCTGTAAAGGCCATTGTTATTGTTGTATCTTGTTTATTAGGGCTGTTCCCTTCTGGAACGTCATTAGATAAAGAATCTGAATTAGCGTCTGACGAAATTGATATGTCTTCATCCTTTGATGACTTTGAATTATTGTATTTAAGTTTATTTATAGCGAAGGATATAAATACTATTGATAGCAGTAATATGAAAATTGCTAAAAAGACTCTAGGATAATTTAAAGTAATCTTATTAGTTTGCCTTCTATTTCTTTTTTTTCTCACATTTTTTCTATTTTTATTATTACGACTATTTGGCATAAACATTCCACCTTTTAAATATATTTTATATACTATAAAAATATCATAAATGAGATTTTTATTCAATAGTATAGTACAAAATAAATTTATATAAATATTAGATAGATAAATTTTTACAAAATTACACTAATAAATTGTAAAGACAAATAAAAAAGTTACATAAAAAAAATAAAATAACTTGCTATTTTCCAAAAATCATAGTAAAATAATAAAAAACAAAACAAGGGCTTAGGGAAATAAGCTCTTACGTTTATGTGGGAGGAGAAAAAAATGCTATCTGCAAATAATGTAACAATAAGATTTGGAAAAAGAGTACTATTTGAAGATGTAAATATTCAATTTGCAAAAGGAAATTGTTATGGAATAATAGGAGCGAACGGAGCTGGAAAATCAACGTTTTTAAAGGTTTTATCAGGAGAATTGGAACCTAGTAAAGGAGATGTAACAAAAGAAAAACAAGAAAGAATATCAGTATTAAGACAAAACCACTTTGAATATGAAGAAACTACAGTAATAGATACAGTAGTTATGGGAAATAAAGAATTGTATTCTATAATGAAAGAAAAAGAACAGATTTATGCAAAACCAGATTTTTCAGAGGAAGATGGAATGAAAGCTGCACAACTTGAAGAAAGATTTGCAGAATTAGATGGTTGGAATGCAGAATCAGATGCTGCTATGCTTCTGAATGACTTAGGCATTAGTCCAGATAAACATTATAAATTAATGAAAGAATTGGAAGCAAAGGAAAAAGTTAAAGTATTGCTTGCTCAAAGTTTGTTTGGAAATCCAGATATTTTGCTATTAGACGAGCCTACAAACGATTTAGACCTAAAAAGCATAAATTGGTTACAAGAATTCTTAATAAGCTTTGAAAATACAGTAATTGTTGTATCACATGATAGATACTTTTTAAATAAAGTATGCACACATATAGCAGATGTTGATTTTGGAAAAATTACAGTTTACCCAGGAAACTATGACTTTTGGTATGAATCAAGTAGACTTGCACTCAAACAAGCCAAAGAACAAAATAAAAAGAAAGAAGAAAAAATTAAGGAATTACAAGATTTTATTGCAAGATTTAGCGCAAATGCTTCTAAGTCAAAACAGGCTACCTCTAGAAAGAAAACTTTAGAGAAAATTCAATTAGAGGAAATAAGGCCATCAAATAGAAGATATCCATATGTAGATTTTAAGCCAGATAGAGAGCCAGGAAAGGAAATTTTACAAGTTAAAAATATTTCTAAAACTTTAAATGGAGAGAAGATATTAGACAATATATCTTTTACTGTAAAGCCAAAAGACAAAATAGCTATTTTAGCTGATAATGAAATTGCTAAAACTGTTTTATTTCAAATAATAGAAGGAGAATTAGAGCCTGATGAGGGAGAAATAGTATGGGGAACCACAATTTCACACACATATTTTCCAAAAGACAATGGATATCTATTTGAAACAGATGAAAATATTACAGACTGGCTAAGAAAATACTCTAAAGATCCAGATGAAACATATGTAAGAAGTTTCCTAGGGAGAATGCTATTTTCAGGTGAAGAAGCATTAAAAAAGGCAAATGTAATTTCAGGAGGAGAAAAAGTTAGATGTGTGCTTTCAAAAATGATGCTATCAGGTGCAAATTTTCTAATATTTGATGAACCTACAAACCATTTAGATATGGAGAGTATAACATCTTTAAATGATGCTATGGTTAAGTTTATGGGAAACATAATATTTACTTCACATGATCATCAATTAACTCAAACAGTTGCTAATAGAATAATAGATCTAAAAAGTGATGGAACCGTATTTGATAGAGAAATTACTTATAATGAATATCTAGATGTGGAATAATAAAAAGGGAGGAAACTTATGGATAAAATCATAAAAATAATATCGGATGAACTCAATGTAAAAACATTTCAAGTTGAAAATGCAATAAAACTGATAGATGAAGGAAATACAATCCCATTCATAGCACGTTACAGAAAAGAAGCTACAGGAGGATTAAGTGACGAACAGTTAAGAACATTGGGAGAGAGACTAAACTATTTAAGGAACTTAGAAAAGAGAAAGGAAGAAGTAATAAAATCTATAGAAGAACAAGGCAAATTGACAGATGAAATATCACATGCTGTTTTTGAAGCTTTAACGTTATCAGATGTGGAGGACATATATAGACCATATAAGCAGAAAAAGAAGACAAGAGCAACAGTTGCAAAAAATAAAGGATTAGAACCATTAGCAATGTTGATTTTAGAACAAAAAGAACAGACTCCATTAGAAGAAATAGCTAAGAAATACATAAATATAGATACATTATCAGAGGAAGACAAGAAAAATAAAGACAAAGTTGTGAAAACAGCAGAAGAAGCTATTAAGGGAGCTCTTGATATAATTGCAGAAAATATTTCAGATAACACAGAATTTAGAAAGAAAATAAAAAAAATTTGCTATAGAGAAGGTATAATAGAAACAAAAGCTAGTAATGAAGAAGAAAAGTCAAATTATGAGATGTATTACAATTTTAAAGACTCTATTGCAAGGCTTCCAAGTCATAGGATTTTGGCAATAAATAGAGGAGAAAAGGAAGAATTCCTAAAAGTTAAAATACAAAAAAATGAAGAGAAGATATTAAATCTGATTGAAAAAGACATTTTAAAAGGAACAAACCAATTTACAGAAATATTAAAAGAGACTATTTTAGATAGTTTTAAAAGATTAATAGAGCCATCTATAGACAGAGAGATACGTTCTGATTTAACTCAAAGAGCGGAAGAAAAAGCAATAAAGGTTTTTGGGAAAAATGCAAAACAATTACTTCTAGGAGCTCCAATTAAAGGAAAAACAGTTATGGGATTTGACCCAGCATACAGGACTGGATGCAAAATTGCGGTTATAGATGAAACAGGAAAGGTCTTAGACTATACTACAGTTTATCCAACAGAACCACAAAATGATGTAGCTGGAGCTGAAAAAGAATTATTAAAATTAATTGAAAAAGATAAAATTGATATGATTGCAATTGGAAATGGTACCGCATCACGTGAGTCAGAACAATTTGTCTCAGAAATGATAAAAAAGTCTGATAGAGAAGTGGTATATGCCATTGTCAGTGAAGCTGGTGCATCGGTGTATTCTGCATCAAAGCTTGCAACAGAAGAGTACCCAGATATAAATGTTTCTATTAGAGGAGCAATATCAATAGCGAGACGTTTGCAGGATCCTCTAGCAGAGCTTGTAAAAATAGACCCAAAAGCGATAGGAGTAGGACAATATCAACACGATGTTAATCAAAAACAACTATCGGAAAGTCTAACAGGTGTTGTAGAGGATAGTGTTAATAGGGTAGGCGTTGATGTAAATACTGCTACACCATCACTTTTATCATATGTTGCAGGAATAAATGGTACTATAGCTAAAAATATTGTTAAATATCGCGATGAACATGGTAAAATAAAAAATAGGAAAGAACTTTTAAAAGTACCAAAATTAGGGAAAGTAGCATATGAACAATGTGCAGGATTCTTAAAAATTAGTGATGGGGATAACCCAATAGATAATACATCAGTTCATCCTGAAAGCTACGAAGCAACCGAAAAATTGCTAGAGAGCATAGGGTTTAAGCCTGATGATTTAAAAATTAAAGAAAAGATCATAAGCTTAAAAGAAAAGCTAAAATTTATAGATATAAAAAGTAAAGCTAAGGAACTAAATATTGGAGAAATTACACTAAAAGACATAATAGAAGAGCTTTCAAAACCAGGAAGAGATCCAAGAGATGAAATGCCAAAGCCAATATTCAGAAGCGATGTTTTAAAATTTGAAGACCTAAAAGAAGGAATGATTTTAAATGGAATTGTAAGGAATGTAATTGATTTTGGAGCTTTCGTAGATATAGGAGTTAAATATGATGGGTTAGTTCATATTTCTGAAATGAGTGAAAAATACATAAAAAATCCTTCGGATTTGGTATCAGTAGGGGATAATGTTAAAATTAAGATTATATCTATTGATAAAAATAGGCATAAAGTTGCTTTGAGTATGAAAGTCTAGAAGATAATTATGATAAACTAAAATTTGCTATGCATTTAATGCATAGCAAATTTTAGTTAACTTACAAATTCTAAAAGCAATGCTTTGTAGAAATTTATTAGTCCGTTTTTTTATTCAATATTTATTCATATATGAAAATAATTTTTATACATTATTTATATTTTTCTTGTATTTCTAAGATAGAATTATAATTATGATTTAAAATATCTAAAAACGCATCAACTATTTCAGGATCAAATTGAGATCCTTTGCACTTTTTAAATTCATTTATAACTTGATCAATTGATAGTGAATTACGATATACCCTTCTAGAAGTCATAGCATCAAAGCTATCTGCAATTGCTGCTATTCTAGCTAAATATGGAATATCGTTTCCACTTAATCCATCTGGATATCCTGTACCATCAAATTTCTCATGATGATATTTAACAATGGGAATAATATCTTGAAAAATCGTAGCATTACATAGGATATTGGCGCCAATTGTAGGATGCTTTTTTATTTCTGAATACTCTTCATCTGTCAATTTTGATTCTTTTTGTAAAACAATATCAGGCACGCCAATTTTACCTACATCGTGAAATAATCCTCCAATTTTTAATTTATGTAAATCGTCTTCAGACATGCATAGTTTTTTACCTAAAAGTACAGAATATTCTGAAACTCTATCAGAATGACCCCTAGTGTAATTATCTTTTGCTTCAACAGTATACCTAATTGTTTGAATACTTTCTAAATATGACTGTTCTAATTTTTGGTAGGTTTCAGAAAGTTTTTTATTCATTTTTGTTATTTCCCTCATTTGTGAAACAGATTTTATTCCGGACTCTATTAATAAAAGCAATTGGTCAAATTTATCGCTCTTTTCACAATACCCTTGAATGTCAAGTCTTCTTATAGTATCAAGAGGTGGAGCTAGGTCCTTATGTCCGGTTAATAATAAAATATAAAGTTCTTTATTAAATTTACGAATTTCTTCAACTACTTGATCTCCATGTAAAGGAGTCATAATAAAATCTAAAAGTAAAATATCGAAATGTTCATTTTTAATTTTTTCTATAGCATCAAGTGGATTGGTAACTCCAGTAAAAGAGTAACCAGATCTTTTTAAAAATATCGATAAAGAATCTATGATTCCAACTTCATCATCAACAGCCAATATTTTATATGATGAATTTGCAGGATTGTCCAATGTAGCACTGTTATTTGGTAATTTTCCTATTCGCATATTTATCACTCCTTATACATATAATATTATAATAGGAAAAAATATAAAAAGCAACAAAAAACGACAAAAAAACAAAATTAAAATGGCAAAAT
>CANQFW010000054.1 GCA_947599995.1 uncultured Clostridia bacterium | reverse complement strand
TTGTGTCTCATACAAACTTGTCCCCTCAGGCACAACGCCAGTAACAGTAATATTTTCAATATCTTTGTCTCCATTATTTTTCAAGTTAATAGTATACCTAATCACTTCTCCTTGATGTACCTCGTCATTTTCCTTAAGCTCATCTCCACCAACGGTCGCTGTAAGTGACATTTCTAATTTACTATCGTCTTGTATATTTAGTGAAACATTTGTAGCCTTAACATTAACTTCGCTGCCTTCTTTTACATATGCAACTTCAAAACTTTCTTTTGCACTTTTGTCCTCATCAGAACTTTGATTAATACTAATTCCATACTGCGCACTAAATTTTTCTGCATGTTCTAAAGTTGGCACAACAATTAAATAACTATTTTTTCCGTTTAAGTTACTATCATCTGTCCATCCATTTTCTTTATTTTCTAAATCATCTGTAGGATTTTCGTTTGTAGAGTAATATATTTTCACATCTTTTTGTTCAGATGTTACTTTTATATTGCTTGTTAAGCCTATATCTATAGTATTTACGCTATTTTGCGTAGGGAATTTTCCTAATATTTTTACATCGTTTACAGCATCTTTCTCATTACTTATTACTCCTATTTCTACAGTTTCATTTGTTTTCTCGCCTGTAGATTTTAAAGTTACTTCTTTATTCTCTGTATCTCCAGAGGTCTCGATTCCAAGTTCTTTTATGTTATTTGTTACTATCATACTCTGTTCTTGAATTATAGCTATTTTCTTACTTTGATTTCTTTGCTTATCGTCTGTTTTGGCATTTTCATTAGTAACTGTTACATCTACATAATCTATTTTACTTGTTTTAAGTTTATCTACTTGCATATCTGCATTTACTACAATTACTGTTCCTTCTATTGCTTCTCCTGGGTATTTGCTTTGTTCTCCTTCTAGTTTTATCTCTAAAACTTGTCTACCATTTTCTTCTTTTACCACTCCTTGATTGCTTATTTGTAACCCATTTCCATATAACAATTTGTATTTTGGAGCTACTTTTTCTATTGTCTCAGGGAAGTATATTTTTACTGTTGGATTTTTGTATAAATCATTTGATTCACTTTTTGTTACTAGTGTTGTTTTTATTTCAACATTTGTTGTCTTTCCAGCACTAATTTTATTTGTAGAAACTTCTAAATTTACATTAGTATCTGTTTCCTTTAGAATATTATTACTTGTTATTTTTGCTTCTTTTTCAGGCATATTTATTTTAGTTATAGTATTTTCAATTTCAGTGAATTTCTTTATTTCGTCTTTTGCATATTCTGTTTCTATTATGGATTTTTTAACCATAAAATCTATTTTTCCAGTAGAGGTTACACTGCTCGTTTGAATTTTTAATTCATATGTATTTTCTGGTAAGCCTACTACTATAATTCCATTTTCATTTGCTTGTGTTTGATTAGTTATATTTGAAATTACTGTTCCTTCCTTAGTAGTAAAATTTATGTATCCATTATCTCCTAAAACTTTAGCAAACTCTTCTTTTCTTAGTTGAATTTCTTTATATGCTATTTTACTTTGCTTTTTTGTTTCTCCTTCTAAATAACTTGTTTCATCTAATGTAAATGCAATGTTATCTTCAACTTTTGTGCTATTTACATAGTTTCTTACATTTAAATTATATGTTCTTTCATCTCCTGTGTATATTTTTCCTTTATAAATTTCTGTTTCTTGCGCAATTAATTCATAGTTTATAACACCATATGTCTCTTGTGTTATATTTATCTTTTGGTCTGCTTTTAAAGTTTTATTGTCATATGTTAAGAATTCTTGTGCTACATTCACTTGACCTTCTTTGAAAACTTCTTCTGTCATTTGTGTATTTGAACCTGTCTGATCCATTTGTTTTTGTAATTCTTCTATGTTTTTAAATTGTTTATTCTCATCATAAACACATGTTACTACAAATTCATCTTTGGCATTTTGCTGGAAACCTATATTTCCATTTTCATCTTCTGTGTTTTCTAGTTTTATTTGTAGTTTTGATTCTTCTTTATTAAAGCTAAAATTGTTTTCTCCAAATGTTATGTTTTTGCTCGTGGCATTTGTACTACGTGCTATAACTTCTACACTTTCAGCATCTTTTGGTAAAAATAGTTCTATATTACTTGTTTTTACTGGATATGCATTATTCTCTATGTTGCTTCCTATTAATACTTGTAAGATTCTTTTATTTCCTTCAGCTGTTTTGCATATTTTGTTAGTTAAAATTTTTGTATCTAAAAAACCCTTTGCATCTTCTGGAGTTGTGAATTTTACGGTAACTATTGTTGTTCCTTCTGATTTTTCTTCAACTATATTTGTTCCTTTGCTACTTGTATATATTCCTTCAAGTTTAACTGTAGTCTGCTTATTTAGCATATCTGCTTTCATACTTGCACTTGTATTTGCTTTTATTTGCATCTCAAGTGTTATGGTTTTTCCACTGTTTATTTGATTTAGCTCGACCACATTTCCTTCTTGTTTTTTGACAAAAGAGTTTTCTGTTATACTTATTATATCAAAATTACTGTTTTCCAAAGCAATTTTTCCATTAAAATAACCTTCTCTAAAAACTGAAATATCAACATACATGTTTAATTTTTCGGCATTTAATGGTGCTTCTGTTAACGTTACTTTTTCTCCATTTTCATCTTTAAAATACGCGTTAAATTCTACATTATTGCTACTTGTTGCAACCATGTCTATAGCTAAGCTCGCGAAATTAGCCCCTATTGCTACTAGGTCAGCCATGGTTAATACAATTATAAGAATTATTGCAGTAAATCTGTTTAATTGTTTTTCATAGGTTTTTTTCATTCTTAATCACATTCCTTCCTAAGGCATAAATCTGGTTGGAAAAGAATTAAATTTTGGCAAGAAAAATTTTATTAAAAAGGCAAGGGCGCATACTTTTGGTATGTAACCGAGTTTTTAATAAAATTTAACACAGTAAAAATTGTAATTATTCTTCAACCTTTTTACTCCTAATGGTGTTTTGTCCTCTTTTAGTCTAATATCTATTTTACACATAAAATTGAGAGTCTATATAATTTTCCTACTTAAGATATTATCTAAAATTAATTATATCTTCTTATAAATTTTAGTCAATACTAGCATATTTTTATATTACAAAAGATTCTCGTAATCCCTTTACGGAACTTCATTTCTGTTTCTTGTGTCTTGTTTAGTTTACATTTTTTTTACATTTATGTGACATTTTTTTAGACATATTTCTTCAAATTCTCTATTCCCTAAGAAATTTTAGTTTTAATAATTAATTTTAGAAATAAAAAAGATAATCTAGCTTTACGCTAGATTATCTTTTTTATTTTAGAACCTTTTTCTTAATTAATATAATTCCTCCAGCTAATACCACTAATGCAATTGTTCCAACTGCAATGTATAGTATACTTCTATCTCCACCTGTTGATGGTGTTACTGTAAGTTTTACTTCTGGCGTTTCTCCAAGAGTTGTTCGGATTGTTGTTGACTCTGTAGCTTGTGCTTGTGGTAATTCAACATTTGCTAAAGTAATTGGCTGTGTTGTTATTTTTGCAATTTCAGCTATGTTAATAAATTCTAGGTCATCTTCTTGTGATGATAATATCTTGTTTGCATTTATTGTGACAGCCTTAGTAGAATTATCTTTACTCTCTCCTTTACTAGAATTTAATCCATTTCCCCAGTCTGTTATTTCTAATATCTTAGCAAATTGTAATTCTTTATCGTCTTCTTGAGCTTTTACTAGTTTTAATGTTTCTTTTTCATCATCTGTTAATGAGTCCTCATTTTTCTTCTTAAGCTCTGAAATATTTATTTGAGTTACCTTTCCTCCCTCATTAGATACGTAAGAAACTTTTGGATCTAAGTAGTCAAATACTTGGTCTATTTTAACTGTCTTTTCTTGTGCATCTTTAGTTTTTTCGCCATATTTATAGTAATTTCCATAAGTAGCAGAACCTTCTTTTTCAATGTAGTCTATATCTGAATTATTTTCAATTGCTATTTGGTATTTAATCTCTAATGTACCTCCATAGATGTGTTCAGAGTCTAGTTCAACTTTTACATATGTGCTTCCACCCTCAGTTTTTCCATCTAGGTCTGTTGTGTAAACTATGTTTTGTGTTCTTGGATTTCCTTCTAACAATACTTGACCATTTTGTAATGTAAGTTTAATATTTGTTATTTTCTTTGAAATGTCAATTCTTGTTTTTGGTATTTCTATAATTCCGAAGTCCATGTTTTTAATTTCACTTATATAATCTTGCTCTGTATTTCCTTCCGTTTGCATTGTGTCTTCAATTCTTATAGAGAATTCTGGTGTTTGTGCTGTAACTGCATCTCCATTAGCATCTTTTCTTGTTTCTAATGTACTACTTGTTAAGGTGTATTTACCGTTATTATTATTCTTTACTTGTTCTATATCGTCAACTGCCAAGTTGTATTCTTTATCAAGTCCTATGTACCATGTAGCTTCTGTAGGATTATAATCTGTTTCAAACGCTTTTCTTATTTCGTCTGTTACTATTGTAGATTTGTAATTATTTGAAGATACATTGTCTACAACCACATTTCCATTTGAGTCTACTATTTTTTGAGTTCCATCTCCGTAAGTAAATTGTAAATAATACTCTCCTGGTACTACACCTTCAAATGAATATTTTATTTGTTTTTTGCCATCTACTTCTAGTTGTTCTGTCTTCATGCTAGCTATTGGGCGTTCATTTTTGTCGTTTAATATGTTATTTCCATTTTCATCTACTTGATATAATTCTGTTGGTATAAATTTACCACTTCCGTCATAATTTCCAAGTTTAACTTCAACACCTGTAACTTTATTTTCTGTTTCATCATATATACCATTTCCAACTAATTCCCCATTATCCTTTGAGTCTTTATCTTCAAATACCGTTCCAGATAATGTTCTATTTTCTTCACTTCCTATTATACACATATATGGTGCTTCGTCATTTTGTACTTTTTCTGTCGTGTAGTGAGTTTGTGTTTTTGTTATGTTGTTGTTCCAAGATGAGTCAATTCTTGTGTATTTGTGGTACGCTGTAACAGACGCTTCTGTTGGAAAATCTTCTATTGTTCCATCTGCTACCTTTAATACTCCTTTTATAGCTTCTGATTTAACTTTAAATGTTATATATGCATATTTATTGTTCTTTTCATCTTCATTTTGAATTCCATTACCTTTTGAGTAATCATCATAATATTGTTTTTGTAAATATTCTGGCTTCATTTGAACTACATCAGCTTTGTCTGTTGTACTCCAATTGTTGTCTGCTAATTCGTATCTATTTGTATCATATTTATTAGTTACTTTTGTTACATTTAAAGTTTTTTCTTGATATAGATATGGAACATCTAGTTTGGTATTATTTGTTACATCGATTCTATATGTTGCAAATGCTTGTAATTCTTGTGTTTTATCACTTGGATTTTCATATAGTATATCTGCTGGATAAATTGCTCTTGTATAGCATTCTTTATCTGTCTTGCTTTGGAATTTTACTGTAGGTACTGCTCTTAATTTATCTCCTGTTCCTCCATATATATATCTATAATTATATCCTTTTATTTTCAAATCTACATATGCCATATTTTCTGAAATTGTGAAAGGTGTATCTGGCAATTGTTTTATTCCTAAGTTAATGTTTTCTAATGTATATGTAGATTCATTGTAGAATTTAGTTGCTAAACCTGACAATCCATATTTTGCCTCATCTTTTGAACCTTTATAGGTTGTGGCCATTCCAATTAAATCTTTATCATAATCTGGAACATTGTCTGATAGAGCTTTTGATCCTTCTGCCACATCGAAGTTCGAAGCTACAGTGATATAATCTTTGTAATCTTTACTATAATCGAAGTGTACATAATAGTCTTTTAATTTGTTGTAATCTATCTTCTCAAATTTGTAACATAATACCTCTACTCCGTTATATGTCTTTGCCTTAACTATTTTTGGATCTTTTGCTACTATTTCATTATTTGATTTATTTCTTAATGTTATAGTAACCTTGTCTGTTATAATATCTTCTCCATTGTCTAATATATCATTATATTCATTAGCTTTTGATCCTGGTTTTTCTATCCATACATATCCTTGTAATGAAATTAACTTAGCATTTTGTAATGGTACTTCAACCTTACTTCCAGATGCTACATCTTTACTTCCACAATATACCCACTCATTTTTTGAATCATAATTTTCTTGAGATGCTATTTCGTATCCTGCTGGTGCTTTTGTTTCATAAATGAAGTATTTTTGTGGTTCTAGTCTTTCTATTTTTATAATTCCATCTTTATCTGTTGTAAATGCTGTTGCATCTGCATAGCTTGTTGTGTAACTATATGTTCCATCATTATTTTGTTTTAGCCATGTATTCTTAGATTTATTTCCTTCTGCATTAACAGAGATTTTAAATTGTGCTCCTTTAAGTTTCTCTTTTGTTTGTTTATCTTGTTTTATAATCTCTAAGTCACCTGTTCTATTGTTTACTAAATTAATTGTTACAGTTTCTGATTTTTTAACTGTGTAAACTTTATTATTACAGTATACTCTGTTATATGCTTTATCGTATCCTTCTTGTGCTTTTAAGTCATATCCTTGTGGAGCTTTCGTTTCATATATTCTAACCTGTGTTCCTGCTTTTAAGTTTTTAATTGTAATTTTACCATTTTCATCTGTTACAAACTTAGTAGCATTTTGATAACTTGCATTATATATATATGCTCCTGTTTTGTCTACTCCAAGCCAGCTGTTTTCTTTATCTTCGCTTCCTATAAATACTTTAAATTCTGCTCCTTTAAGTGCCTCTTTTGTTTGTTTATCTTGTTTTATAATCTCTAAGTCGCCTGTTATACTGTTTACTAAATTAATTGTTACATTTGCTGATTTTTTAACTGTGTAAACTTCCTTATTACAATATACTCTGTCATATTGTTTATCGTATCCTTCTTGTGCTTTTAAGTCATATCCTTGTGGAGCTTTCGTTTCATATATTCTAACCTGTGTTCCTGCTTTTAAGTTTTTAATTGTAATTTTACCTTCTTCATTTGTTGTAAACGTAGTAGCATTTTGATAACTTGCATTATATGTATATGCTCCTGTTTTGTCTACTCCAAGCCAGCTGTTTTCTTTATCTTTGCTTCCTATAAATACTTTAAATTCTGCTCCTTTTAATGCATTTTTTGTAGATGCGTCTTTTTTGATTAGAGTTAAATCTCCTTCATCTTGATGATTTACTTTAATTTGTACTTCTGCATTTGTATTTGTATTTTCTGGTCCTGCATCAGCAATTATAAGTCTTTGTGTTGGATTTCCACTTTTTGTATTTTTAATTATCCAAATTCTTGCTTTTATAATTCCAGTATTTGATGCCGAAACTTTAAATTTTAAATTAGATATTTTATTGTTTGATTTGTTTTTAATATAAAATGCTTGTTTTGATTTTATATCTTGTATACCATTTAGTTTGTTTTTATTGCTATCATAAAATTCTAATCCGTCACTATTTTCTAAAGATAATTTACCTGTAAAAGTTAATTTTATAGGTCCGATTAATTCTTTTCCATCAGTTGTTCCAACTGATGATACAGTAGTCTTATCGCTTTTTATCTGAGCTGTAACAGATTGGCTATTTTTTAAGTTTTTTGCATAGTTTTCAGCATTTTTGTAAACGTCATTTTTTGATCCACTATTTCCACTCCATGAATATTTTACAGACCCATCTGCGTTCTTTCCTAATAACTGTGCCCATGTATTCCAATAAGCCCATAACGCTTCTTGTCTTTGCGTTGCAGGTTCTGATTTACCAAAACCTTTTTCGTAATTTCCTCCACCTAATATATAAGCTAATATTGCATTACTATCTGCTTGTTTTGTTGTATATTTACTATTATCTGATGTGTTTCCGTATATCTTTGCAACATTTCCTTCAATTTCAATATATTTTGCAACATTATATGTATTCTTATTTTGTAATGCTTTACCTTTTTGAATACAATAAAGGTAGGGTGAATGATTGTCTCCTTCAAGATTTATGTTATTTCCAGCTCCTGAGTCTCTTCCTATTAAGCCTATCGTTTTACCTAATGCTTTATTTCCAGCATTTTTTATGCTGTCAATTGAATTGTAGTCTACCGCTTGCGATGCTGTTGTCATCGCAAGCAGTTGCATTACTATTATTGTTAAAACTAATATTAATTTTCCAAGCTTTTTCTTCATTTATTTACCTCCTTCCTTCTAAAATTTTATCTCTTTATTTAATACTTTTTTGCTAACTAGGTATCCTGCTACTGTTATTACAGTTATTATAGATAATGTAATAATTATGTAACTAATTGCCGCACCTGTTTTTACACCTAAAATTACATCTGCTTGACCCATATCATCTTCGTTTTTAGCTTTGTTTCCAGCTGTTGAATCTTTGTCGCTAGCTCCTCTTGTGTTATAAGCTTCTGCAATTTCTGCTGTGTTACCTATTAGTCCTGTGTTAGATTCTGTCATTGTTTTTGTTAAGACTAATTTTAATTCTTTTGTTTCACCTGGTTCTAGTTTTGTATTTGCTAAGCTTGCATTGTATAGGTCATCACCTTTGCTATACCAGTCTTTGTTTAATGTAGAACTAAAATCTAATTCTGTAGATTTGTAATCTACAACGTTTTTAACATATCCTGCAATTTCTCCAGCATTTTTAACTTTTATTGTATATTCTATTACTACTTGTGAATCGCTTAAGTTTTTAGCTGCAATATCTGCCTTTGCAAGTGTAGAATCTTTGTATTCATATGTAGATGTTCCTGCACTGTTTGTGACTGCGATTTTTGTAATATATTTCTCTAATTCTACGTCGAATACTTTTGCATCAACTAGTCCTATGTCTATATTGGCTATACTATTTACTAGATTAATTGTATCTGTTATTGCCATTTGTTTTGTTTCTTCATTAACAGTTATGTTATTTAGAATTGCATCTGAATTTTTATCACTTTGTACTCCATCTGCCTTATATGTTGTAAGCATATACTTGCTTGTGTCATATTCAAATACTGCAATATATTTTCCTGCTGGTACATTTGTTAAGTTGTATAGTCCCTCTGAATTTGTTTTAGCTGTTACCTCGTTTCCTGAAGAATCTGTTACAAATTTCTTTGTTTCTATATTTAATAATTTTACATTTATGTCTGCTAATAATTCTTCTCCTTGATCTCTAGCTCCATTTTCGTTTTCGTCTTTCCATGCTGTTCCTGCTATTGTGTAACTATTTGCTGTTTGTCCGTTTGAAGAATTATTTCCATCTCCATCTCCATTTCCATTT
>CANQFW010000053.1 GCA_947599995.1 uncultured Clostridia bacterium | reverse complement strand
GGGGAAATATTTTCTTTAGTTAACACTTTTGTATTTGTGAGAGATTTACAAAGTGTTAATTTTTTTGTCTTATTTCTATTTCCTAATAATCCAAAATGCCTTATCTTCATAAATCTTGGTGGTAATATATGTAAAATAAATCTCCTAATAAATTCATCTGCATCTAATACCATCGTTTTCATTTTATTATTATCTCTATAATCTCGCCATTTGAAAGTTACTTTACCACTATCTATATTTAATATTCTGTTATTTGAAATTGCTACTCTATGAGTATATCTTCCTAAATATTCTATAACACTATTAGCATTTTTAAATGGTGGTTTGCAATATACAACCCAATCTTTTGCATACAATGAAGATATGAATTTATCAAATTCTTGGCTTATTTTTAATTCTTCATTTTCTTTTACAAAATCTAACTTTTCTTGCTTCATATAGTAAATAAATTTACCTCTAAAAACCTTAGATAATACTTTTACTGGTATGAAGAATTTCTTTTTACTATTTCTCCATTTTCCTAAACTATCAAGTCCTCCTGCTGGAACTATGCAATGTATGTGTGGATGGTCTTTTAAGTTTTGTCCCCATGTATGTAATATTGATGTAAAACCTATTTGTGCTCCTAAATATTTTTTATCATTACCTAATTGTTGTAAAGTTTCTGAAACAGCTTTAAATAATACATTATACATTTTCGTTTGATTGTAATATACAACTTTATTTAATTCATCTGGTATTGTAAATACAACATGGAAATATTGTACATTTAATACATCAAATTTTTGATTATATATCCATTTTTCCTTTGCTGAAGTTAAGCATTTAGGGCAATGTCTGTTTCTACAAGAATTATAGCTAATTTTCTTGTGACCACAATAATCACATACATCTTCATGTGCTCCTAATTCTGATGTCCTACATTTTTCTATTGCATTTAAAGTTTTACTTACATATATTGGTAAACTGTGATTTTGTTTATATTGTTTTCCATATTGATTTAATATATCTTGTAATTCAGGCATTTTCATCACCTGCACTATACAATCTATCTAATGGACTTATAATATCTTTTTCTACATTTGCAAGATGTAGATATTCCATTGTTGACCTTATTCCTGAATGTCCAAGCAGTTTTTGTAGATGTAGAATATCCAAACCTGATTCTAGTAAATCAGTAGCAAAATTATGTCGTAATCCGATGAACTGTTACTTTTCTTGTTATACCAGCTTTCTTTTTTATTCTTCTAAATGCAATCTCTGGCCCTGATGAACCATATTTAGCATTAGTCATTGGAGATACAAATAAATATCCTTCTGGGTGATTTGGTCTATATGCTTTAAAATACTCTCTTAATATTTCAAGATTTTTTTGTGATAATAGTGTATATCTATATTTGTTTCCTTTTCCTTCTCGTACTAATATTCTCATATTTTCACTATCAATATCTGATACTTTCAAATTGCATAACTCTGATAATCTTAATCCGCCTCCATACACTGTCATAAACATTGCTTTGTACAGTAAAGAATAATAGAATCCATCATCACATGCTTCAAAAAATCTTTTTAATTCATCTTTGGTAAATACCTCTGGCTTATTCTTCTGTATCTTAAATAAAGGGATTCTTTTCAGATTCAATACTTTATTTAAAGTTGTACCATACATAAATCGTATTGCACTATTATATGTATTTATGGCTCGCCTTGCATTATTTGTATCTTTTGTTAGATATTTTAGAAAATCTCTAATATCATCTTCTGTTAATTTTTCAATTTCTTTTCCTTCGTGAAATTTCATATATCTTTTTACTCTCATGATATATGAATGAATTGTTCCTGCTGTGAGTCCTCTAAAGGTCATGTCTTCTTCCATGTGTTTTAATATTTCTTCATTACACATAAAAAACTCCTTTCAATAAATATTTGTAGACATAATCTACATAACATCTATTTTAAGAAGTTTTTACTTATATTTCAAGTATTACAAACTTTTTTACTAAAAATTGGTAGTAAATTTTCTTTTTTAGTGTTATACTAACTTAAACGACCACTGCGACAGCAGTTTAGTGCAATTGTAATTTGTCGTTTACTTCTTAATTGGTAATCCTTTGCAAGTTTCAATAACAATTTCTTTCAATAATTCCTTATTATCTATGTCATCAACTAAATACATTGGTTTCGCACTTTCATAAGGAATTTGCTCATTCATATTATACTTTTTATTTGTATCAACTATTTTAACAAGTAATCTATTATCATAAATTCCACCAAATAAAACATCATTATAATATAATAAAAATTCTCCCATCATTGCTTTGCAAGTTATATTATCTAATAAATCTAATTGTTCTAATATAAAATCTTTATATTCTTTTGATGTTGCCATAACAATCCTCCAATAGAAATTACTATTTCTGGTTTTCGTTTATTTTATATTCTAATTGTCTGTGCTTTCAAATTCTAAAACAATAGCAGGGCTTTTCTTATTTATAGAATCTTTCTTTAAAAGAATACTATTTATATTACCTTTTGCCCAATATTCCAAATCTTTAACACTATGTATCTGACCTGATTTACTAGAATACTTCGTATTTTCATTAAATTCTACTAACGCACTAAATTTCTCATCTGTTAGTTCAGTTCCCATAATGTCTCCATAGCTTATTTTAACAATTGCAGTATTATCATCAGAAATATTAATTTCTTCTAAATAAACAGAATTTACAAAACATATTCTTTCATCATTTGTTAAAGTTAAATTATATAATAGTTCTTGATTTAATTCTTCTCCTGATATATTTCTGTATATAAGAATTTGTTTTCTAAATGGATAAACATAATCTCCAACTTTAACATCTAATAAATTCATATCTTGGAATGTTCTTCCATTTTTATATGTGAATATTTTTTTTTCAAAATAAAAATCTTTTGAATTACTATCTGAATAATATATGTATTTATTGTCTATATTACTTATTATTCCTGAATGAGCAACTTTGCTATCTAATATTTTTTGAGTCATATCTTGAGGCTCAATATTTTTAACATTTGTTTCATTAGGAGATGCATTTTCAGAAGTATTAATCACATTTCTATTAGCAATTGATTCAAACAATTCTATACTTTTACTATCTTTTCTATTTATAACACAACAATAGCTATTATTTTTAAATTCCTTTATATCTATACTATATACATCAGTTTCAGCTTTTGAAATATATTCTTTAACCTTATTATTATCAGTTTGTAAATATATTTCATAATAGATGTCTTTATATACTTTTGGAATTTGCATTTCAGTTAATTCTATCTCATCAGATATTTCTTGACAATTTAAAAATAAAATTATGTTTTGTTTTTGTAAATCACTAATATTTTTCAAATCATATTTGTCATTTCCAAATATATTAAAAAACATAATGTTACCTATAACAAATAATATTATTAATATTCCTACAATAATATATATTACTTTTTTCATATAATTCATCATCTCCATAAATTATTATTTCTTATTTACTTTATATCACATTTTTATTTTCTAAATATTTTATGAAACCATTGCATCCTTCAACTATATCATTATAAGCCACTTCAAAATTTCCTGTGTACCAGGGATCTGCAATATCTCTTGGATTATCTGAATAATCTAATAACTTACTAATTTTATTATTTAAATCTTCGCCAACAATTCGTTTTATATTTCTAATATTGGATTCTTCCATTACAATTATATAATTATAGTTTTTATAATCTTCAGGAGTAATTCTTATTGCTTTTCTTTTAGAAAAAGGAATATTTTTTTGTGTTAGTTTATCTTTTGCACCATAATGCATGTCATTTCCTATTTCTTCATTACTCGTTGCAGCAGATTTAACAATAAATTTATTACTTAATCCTTTTTTATCTAGAATATCCTTAAAAATAAATTCAGCCATTGGAGAACGACAAATGTTCCCTAAACATACAAATAATACTTTAATCTTACTATTTTTTATTTTGCTTTCTAAATAATTTTCATATTCTTTCATAGTTTCTATACCATGATCCCAACCTCTAGGTGGCATATTAAATTTATTTTCATAAAGGTTATATAATTCGTTAGCTCTAATACTTAAATGAGCCATAATTTAATCTCCTTTTAATCATTTTTTTTATCAATATACCAATTAGCAAATTCTTTCATAGAATCAATACTATTAATTTTTCTACGAGTTTCTCGTTCTTCATCACTCATTTGTGCTAAAGTTTTTTCGTTTCCATCAGGTATAAATATGTACCATAAATCTGACCATTTTTTATTTGTATCATTTCCTAATATTTGTGTAGATATTTTGCCTGGATGTTGTCCCATAAATTGCTTCAACTCTTTACCATCATAATATGAAAAACACTCTGTAAATTTGCAATTACGATTACTTTTATCTTCCATTAATTTTAATATTCCCTCTAGTCCTAAAGTATCTAATGCGTAGTTTACAAATGCTCTTGGAAATCCGTTCAATTCATCAATCCAAAATCCACAGTCTAAAGATACACATGGCTTATTTACTAGTTTATATGCTTCTTTTACTTTATATTCTGAAATATATTTAATATCATCACTTCTTGGTTCTTCTAATTCATATTCAAATACTTTGAAATTTACACCTTTCATTTGTTTATTAGCTGATGCTATTTTTCCTTTATTATGAGTTACAAATATTATCTCATCCATATTTACTATACTCCATTCTATTTTACTAAATCTAAATCGCCATTAATTATTATTGGAGAAAAACCTGATATTTCATCATACAACATTCCTTCTGGAATATCATTATATAAATAAATTTTTTTACCTTTCATAAAAGCTTCATATATTTCAATAAAAGTTGCACCACCAATATAGTTTTTCTTACCATTTTTATCAAAATTTAATGTTAATACAGCATCCATTGTAGCTATTCTTTCTTCACTCATTTTAAACATTCTTGCCTTAAATTCACTATGAGCTTTTTCTCCTAAATCCCAACTTTTCTTTTCAGCATCAGGTTCATAATATGAATTTGGTAATTCAATAATATGTCCCATACTTTCTAATTTTTCCTTAATTGGAGCAATATCCTTATAAAATGCTTTACTACATATAATTAATATTTTCATTATAATACTACCTCTTTCCTATTTATTTTAACCTACTACATTTGGTTTTTTATTTCCTTTTGTTGTTTCAACTGCGGATAAAGCAATTTCTCTACAATATGGATTAACAATTTTACTTAAACTTCTCTCAAAATATTGTGCATCATAACCATAAGCACATGCCTGTAATAAAAATTCAAGTTGGTCAACATTTTTTATGAATTTTGCCTCTTCGGTTTCAGCTTTTTCAAATTCTTCCCATAATTCTAAAAAGTCATTATCTTTGTCTAACGTGCTTAATACTTGTAATATTGCTTCTTTTTCTTTAATATGTTTTTCTTCTTTTGTAATATTATCATAAGGAGTAAAATCTCCTGCATATATTTCTCCTAATTCATGTATTATAGCCATTTTAATACATTTAAAAGTATCTAATTCTAATTTGTTTTTTTCTATTATTGTTAAAGCAAGTAGAGCAACTGAAAAAGAATGGTCTGCAATTGATTCACATTTATCTTTATGCTCTAATCCTATTCTTACTTTTAGCCAACCTTGTCTATATATATTTTTTAATTGATTATATTTCATATAAAATGATAATATATCATTATCTATTTTTTTAAACTTTTCATATGGATTTGAGTCTTTTATATAATTGTTGTTGTTTACATCTTTTAAAATATCCATTATTTATTCCTTTCCTTGATATAGATAAATATTTAAATTTATAAATATTCTAATAATTCCTTAAATTCAGTATATCCACTTTCTGAATTTAAATGTCCTCCATCATCAATAACTATTTGCTTTGTTGCAATTTTATCTGCAAATTCTTTTTCAACTTCATATTTTACATACGGATCATTTTTTGAATAAAAACATATAATTTCATCTGCGTATTTTTCTATATCTTCTAAATTATTAAAGTACATTGTATGATTTACTTCATCGTATTCATCATTTATTCCCAAATAATTATTAAATCCGCATACAAAAACTAATCTTTTAACTTTTATTTTGTGACTTACTAGAAAATGGCACACAAATATTGGAGCAATAGAATGGGCATATATTATTGTATTTTCATTTATTATTCCAGCACTAACATAACCTTCTAAAACTTTTGCCCAATTGTTATAATTCTGATAACCAATTCCAGTAGGTAAATCTGGTGTATAAACCACAAGATTTCTTTGTTCTATTTCTTTTCTTAAATATGGAAACCAATTTACAAAAGGACTTCCAAACCTTCCATGAATTAATAAATAGTTATTCATTTTTATATCATCTCCTTTAATTGTTTTTATTATAAATCTATTACTTCCATATCATTTGGTACAATTACATTATTATCAAAATACATTTTTGGGCTCTTTTTCATTTCGTGTGGGTAAGTTTACATTTTATTTATTTTCAGTTAAGCGGTTATCACTTAACGTGCTAACCGCAAAAAATATTATAATACTGTTGTATTGTCAATTACGAAAATTGCATAAAGAAGATTGGCTTTGTATGAAAGTCAATTTATAAATTTTCTTCATTGACAATATGTAAACTTACCCACACGAAATAGAAAATGACCCATTTTTGCCTCTTGTTTATATAATTCTTTTTTGTTTTCTTTATGCGTATCTTCTGTATGATACAATATCAAATTTTTAATATTTAATTTATTCATTTCTTGACATACACTTTTTACTGTTGAATGATGTTTTTCATAGGCTTTAAATATCGGTTCTTCGGCATCTAAGCAAAATGCCTCGTGCATAATATAATCAGCATCTTTTATTCTATCATACAATTTAGGATTACATGTTTCATCTCCTAAAAATATAAATTTTTTATTGTTTTTTAGTATAGTTTCAAAACCATATAGCATATTTCCTCTTGGTTGTAAATCAAAAAATTTAATATCATAACCTGCTAATTTAACAACTTCATTGTCTTGTAAAATATGAATTTTCACATTTTCTTTTATAGCATTTGCAAGTACAGAAGGCAATACAAGTGAATACATTTTATTTATAGAATTAGCAACTTCTTCATTACAATATATGTTAAATGTACCTAAATACCCTTGTCTAGCATACATAGAACCAAGTCTTTTAAATATCCACATCAATCCCAATAAATGGTCTGTATGACAATGTGAAATAAATACATCATGAATATCACTTAATTTATATCCAGCTTGTTCTAGTCTTCTTATTATTTCAGCTCCTCCACCAGTATCCACCAATAAATTTTTATTTTCATTTTTAAGTATAAAACATGTATTATATAAATCAAACGTAAAACCATGACCTGTTCCCAACATTATTATTTTATCCATTTTTTCAGACTCCTTTTTAAATTAATTATTCTTCTAAAAATTTATTTAACTTGTTATAAAAATCAGTATTATTAAAAACATAATTACAATGTCCTGCTTTTTCCAAAATAAACATCTTTGAACTTTTAATGTTATTTGAAATATATTCAACCTCATCTCTTGGTACTAAATCTTTAATACCACCATTACAAACTAAAGTAGGAACATCAATAATATTTAATTCTTCTTTTGTTATAGATTTAGATTCATACAGTAATTTTTCAAACATTTCATTATTTTTTTTACCAGGATACCACACTAGCTTTTCCAATATTTTTGCATAGTTAGGTTTTTTTATAATACTATTTCTAGCTACACCACTACATAAAATTAGTTTTGATATACTTGTAGGATATTTTATTGCAACATTGAGAGCAACAGTTCCTCCACCACTACATCCAAGTAAATATGGTTTATTTAGGTGTAATTTAGTTATAAACTCATATACATCTTTTGCAGATTCTTCATAGGTTAATGTGCAATTTTTTTCACTTTTACCACAACATCTTCTATCAAAAATATATACTTTATATTTATCTTTTAATCTATTTGCAATAAATTTCATTAATCCTGTATTTACACTATTCGGATTTAATAAAATAATAGGCTTTCCATTTCCTAAAATTTCATAATGGATTTTTATATTATTTACATCTATATACAATTTAATCTCTCCATAAATTAAACTTTATAATTCTTTATATAATACTCTAGTATTTTTCTATCTCTTAAAACCACAAATTTAGTAGAATATACAGATTCATAATCCGATTTAACTAATTTTGAAAAACAATCTGTAATTAATTCTAATGCTTTTTGTGGTGTTTCCCATAGAAGTTTTGCACCTTCATCTTTTTCTTTTTGTGTTACATTTAATTGCTTTGTATCTTCTATGACTTTACCTAAAAACACATTTGAAATCTGTTTAAAATTTGATTTACCTTTATATTCTTCAGTAATTCCTAGATATTCAACAATTTCAACTTTACAACCAGTTTCTTCAAGCACTTCTCTTTGAAATGTTTCTTCCGCAGTTTCGTTATTTTCTGTTCCACCTCCAGGAAGTTTATATTCATTTTTATTACATTTATTAAATACAGCTATTTTTCCATCCTCTCGTATTACAATACCTCGTGATGCTAATCTCAATTGTGGATTTTCAGTCCTTATATATTCATAACCAATATCAGCATCTGTTAATTTACAAATTACATTCATTTTTTATTCCCTTTCATAAATAATAAATTCAATAATTATATATTAATTCTTTAATTCCATACCTAATAATCTCAATTCACTTTTTAGATTAATTAAATCATTATCATTTAATCCGTAACTTTTTAATTCAAGCTCTGTATGTTTAGATAATTCGCCTAGTGTCCTAATATTGTTATTCTTCATTTGTGTGAGATTTCCCTCGCTTATAAATGTAAATCTATCAGTAGATTGTTTTTCGTATTTTGATTCAAACATTTTACTTCCCCTTTACTTTTCATTTTTAAAAGCAATTAACAATTCATTTGGTTGAACATTTTGATTGGCATTGTTATATGTATATCTTGAATTACCGATATAAACTTCATAGCCTTTATTTTCTAAATAGGTCATTGCTAGTCTTAAAAATTCATTAGTATCTTCTTCAGATAAGTTATGTTTTACTCTTAATTCGTAAAAAGTAAATCTTATAAAATTCTTATTTTCAGCTATTTTACTGTCTAATAGTCTTGTACAAAGCTCTTTAATCAATTTGTTCATCTCCTAACAAAATTTTCTCTACTATTATATCATAAAATTTCTAATTTTTTCTAAAATATGTCAATTTTTTTATATTTTTTTCAAAAAAATAAAACCATGTATCTACCTCGCTGAGATAAATACATGGTTTTTTATTTATTTTCTATATCTTCTTTGCATATATAACAAATCTATAAGGAGTATGTTCTACTTTTTCAGGATTATAGCAAGTATATAACATTAAAA
>CANQFW010000052.1 GCA_947599995.1 uncultured Clostridia bacterium | reverse complement strand
TAAAATTTTAAAATATAAATAAATATATTTTTTATGGGGGAATTGAAAAATGTATGAAAGAGAAGTTAAAGAAAGAATAAAGAAAATTAATGATACATTTAGAGTATTAGTAGTAACAGGACCAAGACAAGTAGGAAAAACTACTTTGCTCGAAAGTGTAATGCCAGAAAATATGACAAAAGTTTCATTAGATGATGAAATTTTAAGAAAAGAAGCAAAGGAAAACCCAAAGATATTTTTAGATTCATATCCCACACCACTCTTTATTGATGAAGTGCAATATGCTCCGGAGTTATTTCCATATATAAAGATGAAAGTAGATAAAGATAAAACAAGAGGTCAATATTGGCTATCAGGCTCTCAATTATTTGACCTTATGAAAAATGTTACAGAATCACTTGCAGGTAGAGCAGGAATAGTTAAAATGAACAGCTTTACTTATAGTGAAATTGTGAGAAATACAAAAAAAGAAGTTTTTGACCCAGATAATCTAAAACAACATGAATATATAGATGTAAATGAAATATTTGAAAGAATTTTTAACGGAGGAATGCCTGAACTATATGATATAGAAAATATGGATAGGAATGATTTTTATTACTCATATATCAATACATATATAGAAAAGGACATTAAAAAGATAAAAAATATAGGCAATGTAGAGGCATTTAAAAAATTCATGAGAGATGTTGCTATAAGAACTGGTACAACTCTAAACTATTCTGATATTGCAAATGATGTAGGTGTTTCAGTAAATACAATTAAAGATTGGTTTTCAATATTAGTAAGCACAGGGCTTGTATATTTATTAGAACCATATTCATCAAATAAAATAAAAAGGCTTACTCATATGCCTAAAATAATATTTATGGATTTAGGATTAGCATGTTATTTAGCTAATTGGGAAAGTGCTAAAGCATTACAATTAAGTGATTTGTCAGGGCATTTTTTTGAATCATATGTTATTTCTGAACTTATAAAATCTTATGATAACAAAGGAGTACGCTTAGAAATATCACATTTTAGAAATAAGGAAACAGAAGAAATTGATTTAATTATGTTTAAAAACAACACATTATATCCTTTAGAAATAAAAAAGACAGCGAACCCTAGAAAAGATATGATGAAAAATTTTAAATATCTTGAAAAAACAAATATGAAAATAGGTCAAGGTGGGATTATTTGCTTATACGATAAATTAATGAAATTAGATGAAAATAATTATATAATCCCAGTTTCTAGTGTTATTAAATAATACAAAAAAATAATAAGTGGTAATAATAAATGTTATCCTCACTGTTGTTGCAGGATTGATTCCAGCTAAAATAGCTGCAAAAAAAGATCCAGTAGAAGCTTTACGAAGCGAGTAATATAAGAATTTATAAAAGGCAGGAGCACATCTCCTGCCTTTATGTATTTTTAAGTATAAAACTAAAAATAAATAAAACCAAGAAAAATACTTCTGCCATAAATAATTAAATAAATTTTATATTAGTAAAAAATTTTAAAAACACAAATGTTTAAATTAAAACTATTTGCTCATGCTATTTTCAACTTGTTGAATCATTTTCTTAACCATGTTACCACCTATTCTTCCTGCATCTTTAGAAGATAAGTCACCATTGTAACCGTCTTTTAAAGTAACACCAACTTCTGAAGCTACTTCATATTTGAATTTTTCTAAAGCATCTGTAGCTTCTGGAACTAATTTTTTATTACTATTTGTTGCCATCCTAATTCACCTCCTGAATATTAATATTCTTAAAGAAAAAAACTGTTTTTTTTCTAAATATATAATGTGCAAAAAAAGAATAAAATAAACTGGAAATTTTTGCAAAAATAAAATATTACAAAGATATTACAAAAATATTAATTTTTTGTTACAAATATAAATAAATGTTGATTTAAACAGAAAAATGTTGTAGAATAATAAGGAAAGTTGAAAGATTAAAGGAGGAATAAATCATGGCAACAAATCCAATGCAAAGAAGAGCCAGAAATGCATTTTTATTAGGAATGGTAATAGCGGTTATAATAGCTGCCGCACCAATAGCATTTTTATTTATGAGAACAAAAAATTTACAAGAAGAAATAGATACGAGTAAATCATTACTTACAAGTGTATACGTATTAAATCAAGATGTTAAGTCAGGACAAACAATTACAGCTGATATGTTCAGTAAAGCAACAGTAACAGGAGCTGGAGTGCCTGCTAATGCAACAGATGATATAATAAAAACGCTATCTGACTATGCACTATCGGACAAAGCTGGAAATAAAATATATACAGATAAGGCCGGATTATATAAAATAGGAGAAAACAGACAAACAAGGATATTCTATGATGAAGCTTTAACATATACAGATTCTAATGGAGCAACAAAAACAGAACAATGTTATTACACAATAAATGATTCAGGTGAAATAACAAAAATTGCTCAGGAAATAAAAGAAGAAAACAATACATATTATTATACAAAAAATGGAAGCACTTCAAAAGAATACGTAAAGAAGGATGATGCAGGATATTACAAAGCAGGAGAGAGCAATAAAATAAGAGTATTTAAAGAAGAAAAAACAGACAATTACTATGAAATGCAAGATACAGAAAATGGGGAAACAAAAAAAGTATATGTTGAGTTAGCTGAAAAACCATTAATCTCAAAAATTGATTTAAAAACAAACACAATAATAACAACAAAATACCTAGCAAGATCTGACGAAATGACAACAGATGATACAAGAAGTCAAAGCTACAACGTAATAGTATTACCACCAGATTTATCAACAGGAGACTTTGTAGATATAAGGATAAGATTACAAGATGGACGTGATTATATAGTATTATCAAAAAAAGAAGTAGATATACCAGTATATAATGGAACATACTCGGCAGATACAGTAAATTTAACAATAAGAGAAGATGAATTACTAGTTTTATCAAGTGCAATAATTGATGCATACAAAGTAGAAGGATCAGAGCTATATGCAATAAAATATACTGAACCAGGAAATCAACAAAGCGCAACACCAACATATACACCAAGTGCAGAAATAATAAACCTAATGAGCAAAGATCCAAATATACTTGCAGAAGCAAAAACAGAACTTGCTAAAAGATATAACTCAAATAATACAAGAACTGAAATACAATCAAAGATTACAAATGATGACACATCTGTTGTAACAGGTGTACAAGAAAGTGTAACAAAGACTCAAGAGGAAAGACAAAAATATTTAGATTCATTATCAAGCGAAACTGGAGTAGAAAACTAATTAAGAAAGGATGAAAATATGAAAACAATAGGGTTTATAGGGGCATATGATAAAACAGATTTTATATTGAACATAGCTAAAACACTTGCTGAATTTGAAAGAACTGTTTTAGTTGTCGATACAACAGCTTTGGGAAAATTAAAATATGTGGTGCCTACTATAAGCCCTACAAAATCATATATGACTAATTTTGAAAAAATAGATTTTGCATTCGGATTTGAAAATTTACAAGAAATACTTAAATATCTTGGATTAGAACAGCAAGAAGGAAAAAATGCAATGCCATATGACTATATGCTAATAGATATAGATAATGGTAATAATTTCGAGAAGTTTGATTTAAAAAAAGCCGATGCAAATTATTTTGTGACTGCTTTCGATTTATATTCTCTAAGGAGAGGGATAAATATAATAGAAGAGATAAAGACACCTATTAGACTAACCAAAGTTTTATTTTCATACGAAATATCAAAAAGTGATGAGGATTACTTAGAATTTATCTCACAAGAAAAAAATGTAATATGGAATGATTACACAATATATTTTACAATCTTAAAAGAAGACAATCAAGCAATGGAAGAGAATGAAAGAGTAGCACAGATAAGGCTAAAAAGACTTTCAAACGAATATAAAGAAAGCCTAGCAACAATAGTTCAAGATATAATAAAAGACATAAATGTTAATAAGGTAAAAAAAATGATAAAAGGATAGAGGTGAGTTTTGTGTCAATAGTAACATTTTACAATTCGGCCAGAGAGCAAACTGGACAAACAATGTCTGCAATTGCAATTGCAACAAATATGGCTATACAGCATAATATAAAAATTTTATTAATATCAACTAGTTTAAATGATGATACGATAAAAAACTCTTTTTGGCATGAAAAACCAAATCTACTATCAGGAATATTTGGATCAAATGCAAATGTAGTTAACCAAAGTGGAATTGAGGGACTAGATAGAGTTGTAAGAAGTAACAAAATTTCACCAGATATAATAAAAGATTACACAAAAGTAGTTTTAAAAAATAGATTAGAAGTTTTATTAGGGGTTACAGGAACAGAAGAACAATATTCAAATATATATGATCAATACTTAGAAATAGTAATCCAAGCAAGCAAATACTATGATTTTGTATTTGTAGATTTAGACAAAAACCTTAGTGGAAAAGTTAAAAGAGAAATATTAAAATGTTCAGATATAATAGTGCCAATAGTTTCACAAAACTTAATCACTATTCAAAATAATATAGACTTTTTTAAAAAAGTTCCAGAAATAAGCATACAAAAAGCAATATTTACAATTGGAAAATATAATGAAAATACAAAATATAATGCAAAAAATATTTCTAGAAATATTTTTAAATCAAAAGATTTAATAGACATAATACCATACAATGTATTACTATTTGAAGCAGCACAAGAGGGAAGAATGGTTGATTTGTTACTTGATTTTACAAGATTAAAAGGAAAAGATGAAAATACGACTTTTTTAAGTGAGCTTTCAAATACAGGAACAGACATAAAAAATAAATTAAGCCTAATTAGAAAATAAAGGGAAAGGAGAAAGATATGTTTAACATAATACTAGGAATCGCTGTTATATTGTTAATGGGAATTGCAATATGGTATTACATAAACTCGAAAAAGAACGCAACAGTTGAGAAGAAAGTAGATATAGATGAACAAACTTATACCTTAAATAAAATGATAGAATATGTAAAGAAAAGATTAGACGAAATTACAAAAATAAATCTATATGACATAGGCCTTTCAGAAGAAGAGTTAAAAAGAAGAAAAAATAAAAAATATGAACTTAAAAAAGCTTTAAAAGGATGTACATATGGAGATGTAAATGACAAAAAATATGTAAAAGAGCTAATTTATGATCTACTTGCAAAAGAATATGGAGTAGACGAAATAAACATATCAACAGCTATCCCTTTTGATACACCATCACTTCTTACAGCACAAGATAGATTTGATATAATTTTATACACATACAAAAAAGAATTTGGATATGAAGCATTATCTGAAATAATAAAGAAATACAATTTGGACGAATTTAAATATGTACAGGGAGAAACAAAACCATGCTATGTTATAACAGAAGAAGAAATAAATTCAATATATGATAAAGAAAAAATAGAACTTTCTTTTTCAGATAAGTTAAACATAGTTGTTCAAAGGATATACCAAAAATATAAAGGATACAGTAGTATAGATGAAGTAAGAGACATGAACATAGACGGCGTGTCAGGAGGAGTATCTGGTCTTCCAGAAAGTTTTATAAGCCAAGTCGCACAAACAGATGGAGCAGACTATTTAACTCAAATACAAGAGCATAAAGTACAACGTGCATGTGATAGTATTTGGATAATGTATCATGGTAAATCAATAAGACTTGGATTCCTTTCATTTGGATCAGAAGCAGAATTAAAAAGGGTATGCCAAAACATATATAAATACAATAACCCAGGACAATTATCAGACACAAATGGTTATAAAATTAATGAAATGAAAGATGGATCTCGTGTCGTTGTTGTAAGACCATCAATGTCAGAAACGTGGGCATTTTTCGTAAGAAAATTCGACGTAAAACGTGCTACAGTTGAACAATGGACAGGAGATACAGCAGGAAAAGAAGAAGTAATAGAGTTACTAAAATTTTTAGTAAAAGGAGCAAGAATAACATCAATAACTGGTGAACAAGGTTGTGGTAAAACAACACTACTTATGGGTATGATAGAAAACATATATGAAACAATGAACCTACGTATTACAGAAACCGCATTCGAGTTACATTTAAGAAAAGTTTACCCAACAAGAAACATATTGTCAATGCGTGAAACAGATACAATACCAGGACAAGAAATACTAGACGTTCAAAAGAAAACCGATGGTTCGGTAAATATTATCCGGAGAGGTTGCAACAGATCCCGTAGCATCTTGGATGATACAATCAGCCCAGGTTGCATCTAAATTTACTTTATTTACTCACCATGCAAAAACATTTCCTGACTTAGTAACAGCACTTCGTAACTCAATGCTAAGAGCAGGAGTATTTAAAAGCGAAAAAATAGCAGAAGAGCAAGTTGTACAAGTTTTAAACTTTGATATACACTTAGCAAAAGATTATAGAGGAAAAAGATACATAGAAAGAGTAACAGAATGTACACCAGTACATAGCCAAGATGAATACAGCACAGACTTTAGAAAAGAAAAAACATTAGAAGGAAAATTTGATGTATTCTTTGACAATGCAACACAATACTTTAGAAAAATCACAGATAAAAAAGTATACGAATATAAAAATATACTAGAATACATCGATGGAGAATACGTAATAACAAATAAAATGTCAGACCAAAACATAAAAGAAATGAGACTAAACATGACAGAAACAGATGCAGAAGATTTCGATAATTTTGTTGAAAAACATTGGGGAAAAGAAAGTGTATTTAGAATTGATGAATACAAAGCAGAAAGAAAAGAAGAAGCAAAAACAAAAAGATTAAGAAAGACACAGAAAGAAACAAAATAAAAAAGAGGAGGTGTGATTTTTAGAATATGCAAACACAAACTCTATATTATATAATATATGGTACGGTCGCAATATTTGCAATTGTAGTCATAGCCTATTTCATACTTTCCAAAAAAATGGGTAAATCAGAATATCAACAAATTAAAAAGCTAAAACAAGGAACAGAGACAAAAGGTTTTTCATTTGAAGTATTATATCAAAAACTATATATTACGTATTCAAGAATACCATTTATAAAAGGATATATATTAAAATTAAGAAGAAAACTTGAAATTATAGATGTTGAAGATGAGTATGCAACCAGAAGAGACTCGGCAAGAATTTTGTCAAGAGCATTTTTAATATTAATACCAGTTGTAATAGCAACAATAATTCTAACACATAACAACTATCTGTTAATGTCGATAATTTTAATATTTGAATTATTTATGGTAGACACACTAATAGATGGTAGTATAAATAAAATGGATACTAACCTTTTAAAAGAACAATTAGATTTCTTTGCAGAAATAAGACATGCCTACCATGAATTTAATATGGTTGAAGAGGCAATATACCAAATATCACAAGATGATGAAAAGAAAATATCTAGGCAGGGTGAAAAAATATACGAAATATTAGTTTCAGATGACCCTGAAACAGAACTAGAAAAATACTATGATATCGCACCAAATAGTTATTTAAAAGAATTTGCTGGAATATCGTATTTGACAAAAGAGTTTGGAGATAGAAAGATAGACAAATCATCATTATATCTTCAAAATGTAAACAATATTACAGAAGAAATGCAAATAGAAATACTAAAAAGAGAAAAACTTGATTATGTATTTCAAAGTTTGTCATTAATATCTATAGTGCCAGTACTTGGATTAGAACCACTTAAAAGTTGGTGTATTTCAAATTTCTCATTTACACAAAGCTTTTACAATGGTAAGGCAGGTATGGTAGTACAAATTGGAATTATACTTTTAACAGTAGTATGCTACATATTACTTAGAAAACTTAAAGACAATGGATCAACAGATAGACAGACAGTAAATAACGAAAACCCTTGGCAAGCAAAGGTATATAAAAATCCTATTGGAAAGAAAATAGTAGATTTATTTATACCAAAAAAGGGAACAAAAGAATACTTAAATATACAAAAGCTACAAAAAGATTCAGCATCAAAGCAGAAAATGGAGTGGCTATTTGTAAATAGAATTTGTTTAGCTATATTATTTTTCATAGTTACAATATTTTTATCGTGGCAACTACACAGAATTTCTATAAATTGGATATACACAGAGCCCACGGCAGACTATGATTTGCTGCGGCGGTTTATCTGATAAACAGCAAAAAGTCGCGGAGGAAGAAACCGCAAGACAAAATAAATTTTTGGATAGATTTAGAGGTAAATCGGACATAACAAAAGATAAAATCCTAACAGAAATTTCTAAATCAGACGAATATGAAGGTTTTGACGATGAAGAACTAGATAAATCTGCAGGACAGATTTACGATAAACTGCAAATAATAAATGCAGAAGTAATGGCATGGTACGAAATACTGCTAGCATGTATATTCTTAGTAATAGGTTACATGTCACCAATATGGCTTATGAAATTCCAAGTAGCATTAAGACAAATGGAAATGGAAGATGAAGTAATGCAATTCCAAACAATTATACTTATGCTAATGAGAATTGAAAGGGTCAATGTTGAAATTATATTAGAATGGCTAGAAAGATATTCAAATATTTTTAGAGAGCCAATATCAAGGTGCGTAAACAACTACGAAGCTGGAGCATGGGAAGCACTAGAAGTTCTAAAAGGAGAAACAAATTATCAATTGTTTATTAGAATAGTTGAAAGCTTACAGGCAGCAGTTGAAAGAATACCAATTAGAGAAGCTTTTGACGAACTGGACTCTGAAAGAGAATATTACCAAGACAAAAGAAAGCAAACAAATGAAAAATTAATTTCAAGAAAATCACTTTATGGAAAAGTAATTGGTTTCGCACCTATGGTTTGTATGTTTGTTGGATACTTGATTGTTCCACTTGTTTACATAGGACTTACTGCTATGTCAAGTTCAATGTCAAGTATATCATAAAAATAATTATAAATAACAATTTAATGTAATTATAAAATATATTTAAAGGAGGAAGCATAATGGAGAATGCATCTAAAGCTTTACTTATTGCAGGGGGAGTTCTGATAATAATTATCTTAGCTAGCTTAATTTTATTAGTAAAAGCTAACATTTCAAATTTTTATGCTTCCCAAGATGAACTTCAGATGAGTACAGATAAAGCAAAGTTTAATGAAGAGTTTACTAGGTTTAATAGGAATGATGTTGCAGGTTATGAGCTTATATCACTGGCTAACAAAGTTATTGATTACAATGAGAGAATATCTACTGAAACTTCTAGTGGAAGTGGAAATGATGTACAGGCTGATCCTGTAAAAATAGTAATTACATTGTGGGATGGAAGTACTATTACAAAAGATACAGTAAAACTTAAATTATCAAATGATGGTACCTTAAGATTATTTGAAAGTGATAACGCTAGCTTTGCACTTATTGAGGATTCCGGGGCTGCAACTGCATTAAATAAGGATAAATATTCAAAGGATAAATCTAAACTAAAAAATGTGCTTGTGCAGATAACTCGGAGATGATGAGACAAAAGGAATTGAGCAGAGTTGCCCTAAAATATCTATTTTAACAAAAAAAATAGACAGTATCATACTAAAAAATCTAA
>CANQFW010000051.1 GCA_947599995.1 uncultured Clostridia bacterium | reverse complement strand
ATCCTCCTTAAATAACTTTGTTATATGTATTATTTACTTTTTAAGGAAAATTATACTTTAATTATTTAATTAGTTTTGTTCTTTTGGACCACAAATGCATTTTCTTGTTAATTCCATTAAATTAAGTCTGGTAAATCCTTCAACTTGTGTTTTTGCTCTGTCTTTCTTTAGATTTTCTTTAAGCAACGATTCTATAATGTCTTTATTTTCTTTATTTTTCATATCTATGTAATCTATTATTATTATTCCACCTATATCACGTAGTCTCAATTCCTTTGCAATTTGAATTGTTGCTTCCTTGTTTACTTTGAAAATTGTTTTTTCTAAATCTTTCTTTCCTGTAAACTTACCAGTATTTACATCAATTGCAGTTAGAGCTTCAGTTTTGTCTATCGTTACAAATCCTCCACAATTTAACCAAATTTTTCTGTTTTTAATCTTTTCTATTTGTTTTTTTATGTCATATTTGTCTAATATATCTTTCTCTTTTTCTAATTCTACTTTTACGTTGCAATTTTGTGTTTCAATACATTTTTTTATCTTTTCATATTCATTCTCTTCATTTACAATAATTTTTTCTAACCCCTTGCAAGCTAAATCTGTTATAATTTTTTCTTGTATATCTTCACTTTGTGCAATTAACTTTGGCGAATTTTTGCATGACGAAACTTTCTTTTTAATTTCCTTCCATTTTATTATGACTTTAGATATATCATCTAAAATTTGTTCATCTGATGCATCAATGGCAGAAGTTCTTACAATAGCACCATTTCCTTTTGGTATATTTTCTGATATGAGTTTTATAAGTTCCTTTCTTCTATTTTGATCCTCTATCTTTTGAGATATTGTTACTATAGTTGTATTAGGCATATATACTATATATTTACTTGGAATACTTATATGTGTAGACACTCTAGCTCCTTTTGTTTCTACAGCGTCTTTTTTTACTTGAACAAGTATGTTGTCTTTTACTTTTAATACATTATTTATATCTAATTTAGGATTTAATTTTTCCTTTTTTTCATCAACCTGTGGTACCACATCCTTTAAATGTATAAATGCTTTTTTATTTTCACCAATGTCTACAAATGCTGCTTGTATTCCAGGAAGTATATCGGTTACCGTTGACAAATAAATATTTCCTTCTAATTTCTTTTTTTTGGTTTCATCACTATTTTCATACCATTCAACAAGCTTTCCATTGTCGGTTAAAGCTACTTGTTCTAATCCATTCTGTCTTTTTATTATTAGCTCTATCATCATTTTGCTCCTTTAATTTTAATTTATTTTGTTCATTGCCAAATCTATGTTGCTCTTTAGAATTTCTTCAATAGCAAGCTTTCCTTTTTCAATTCCCGGCAAATATTTTTTATATTCCATAAAATTCATTCTTTTAATCACATACTCTATTAATTCACCTTTATTTTCTGGCATACCAGTTCCAATTCTTACTCTAGGAAAATTCTGCGTTTGCAAATAATGTACCACTGACTTCATTCCATTATGAGTTCCTGCTCCACCTTTTTTTCTTATTTTTACTTGAGCTTCTGGAAGGTCTATATCATCATAAATTACTATAATATTTTCTGGTTTTATCTTATAAAAATTTGATATTTCAAAAATTGCTTCACCACTTAAATTCATATATGTTTGTGGTTTGCATAATATAACTTTTTCATTTTCTATTACACCTATTCCATAAAGAGACTTAAACCCTTTCTTTTGTACTATTATGTCATACTTTTCTGCTATTTTGTTTATTACATCAAATCCCATATTATGTCTCGTCATGCTGTATTCTGGCTCTGGATTTCCAAGACCTACTATTAAATACATGTTTTTTCTCCCCTAATTTTTTTTAGATTATGTTCCTGCAGATATTTTATTTTCTATTTTCTCTCTTATTTTTCCAATAAATGAATAAATATACTCATCTTTAAGTGCCATTAATATTGCAAAGTAAATAACTACCCCTATTAAAATTTGTAATAATACACATATTAATCCACTTGCAAATATTCTAATTATCATACAGCACGCAAACATTATAAATCCTGCAAAAATATATTTATAACTCAATTGAAACATTCTCTTTAAATTTAATTCTTTCTTTACCTTTATCATCTGAACTGCATCTACAACAACTTGTGATAATATTGTGGCAATACATGCTCCTTCTGCTTTAAATAGTTTTATTAATATATAGTTTAAAATAAAATTCACAAAAACACCAACTGTTACTGATATCGTAAATTCTTTTTGTCTTTTGCTTGGTAGTAAATACTGGGTTCCTAATATATTTGATATTCCCATAAGAAGTATTATTGGTGATAATATATTCATTAGAACAACAACTCTATCATACCCTGGTCCAAAAAATATTGGCACAAAATCTTTTGAAATTGCAATCAATCCAAACATTGCTGGAAAGCCTAATAAGAATACAAAATTAAATGATTTTTTCATATATTCATTTATTTTTTTATTCTCACCTGTTGCAAACATATTTGCAATTCTAGGTACCATTACAGTACCAAGTGATGTAACTATTGTAAGAAGTACTCTTATTATCTTTTGACTTTGTTCATAATAACCTGTTTCTGCTTTGTCTTGAATTATCTTGCCAAGCATTGTCGTATCTAGCATGTTATAAACTTTATTTTCAAATTGTGGTATAAAAAGTAACATTATTGCAGGTATTTGTTTGGCTATGCTTATATTTTTTATTTTTACTCCTTTAAAATATTTAGGTAAATATAACCACAAAGATAAATTTCCTATAAAATCTGCCAGTGCATATATTGCCAAATATTTATTTAAATCTGATGGTTGTTTTACAAATATGAATATTAAACATACACTTGTAAGTCTTACTATAATATTTCTGGTTACTGTCTTTTTAAACTCTTCCATTCCTTGAAAAAACCAGCTTATATCAAACATTGCTGCCAAAAGTTCAAATATTAAAATTTTATAATACTTAGCGTATTCACCATTTCTCATAAAAGCCATGTAATACAAAAATGTTGAAATACATAAAGTTACAAATCTAAACAATACAAGTTCTATAAAGACCTGCTTTCTTTTTTCTTTCTGGTTTTGCACATATGCAATTTCTCTTTGTCCATATAATGTAATTCCAAGTGATCCGAAAATCACAAAGTAATTTACTATTGTATACGTATAACTATATATACCTGTAGCAGTTGCACCCAGTGCTCTGGCTAAATATGATGCAGTAACTAGTGGTAATAATAATGTTAAAATTTGATATGTTAAATTGTATAAATAATTTTTAGCTATACTTTTTTTTGCCATTAGATTTCATCTTCCTTTTTATTAAAATTTAAACATTAAAAATTATCTTTATCAAAACTATATAATTTTGTTATTACATTCAAAAACATAAACAAAAGTATTTTTAAATTCTTGTTTCTTATATAATCATTACATATACTATAATTCCATTTTTTCTTGATTAAGTACTATTTTTTTTATCTTACAAAAATTGTTTTTTGTCTTCTACCACTAATATTTAGAAGTAACCCTATACAAATAAAACTTGAGATTAGCGAACTTCCTCCATAACTTACAAAAAGTAATGGTACTCCTGTAATTGGCATTATTCCCATTGTCATTCCAACATTTTCTAATAAATGGAATAAGAATATGCCTGTTATTCCAGCGGCAATATATGAACCTTCATTATCTTTTGCTGTTTTTGCAATATAGATAGATTTTGTTATTAGGATAACATTTGCTATAATTATTGTTGCAGCAACCACAAATCCCATTTCTTCTCCAACTACAGAAAATATAAAATCTGTTGTTTTTGGGTAAAGGTATCCAAGTTGAGTTTGGTTTCCATTTGCTAAGCCCATTCCCGTAAGACCTCCTGCTCCAATAGCAAGTTTTGATTGAATTATATTGTATCCAGAACCTTTAGGATCTAGGTCTGGATTTAAAAAAACATCTATTCTTGTTTTAGCATACTTTGGTAGTAAAAAATTATATGCAACTGGTATCATTACTGCTATAATTAGAGTTGCAGTTATAATATACCTTTTATCTAATCCTGCTACAAATAAGATACTAACCATTGCTACAATATAAACTGCACACATTCCATAATCTGGTTCTTTCATTAATAGTAATATTGGAAGACCAACTACTGCCATTTCTAAAATAAGCTTTAATGGTCTATTTATTTCATTTTTACCCTTCCTTTGTATCTTGTTTATTACTGAACTTAGGAAAAGAACTGTTGAGATTTTTGCAAATTCACTTGGCTGGAATGAAAATGAACCCAATTGAAACCATGCTGTAGCTCCATTTATTCTTTTGGTAAATAAAACTGCAATTAGCATGACTATGGATATTCCATATAATATTGGTGAAATCTTTACAAATATTTCATAATCTATATTAACTGCAATTAGCATTATTACGACACTAATTATAAGCCAAGTAATTTGTTTCTTAAATTCATCTAAATCTGCTGAAAGACTTGCTGAATACAGTGCAAATAAACCTATAGCGCATAACACAACTGCACAAATTAGTACTTTCCACTCCATATTTTTTAACATATTCTTTTTCATCTATTCTATACACCTACCAATTTTAATCTAGATGATAGTATATAGTATATTTCGTTTTTTTTCAACTGGTTTTTAGTAATTTTTAATTTTTTTCTATTTACAACTATCCTAAATTATGCTATAATAGCCCTAAATTTAGATAATAAGGATGTGGCTATTATGGGAAACGATGCAGATAGCTTAGCTCAAGACAAAGTCCTAATATTATATATTTTTAATAAATTAAAAAAAGACATTACCAGTAGTGACCTATTTAAAATACTATCTAATATAAATAATATTAATTATTTTTATTTCAGACAAATATTAATAGACCTTGTTGACTCTAAGCTTATAGGCTCTTACACTAAAGACGAAATTTCAGTTTTTGAAATTACAGATGAAGGTAAAAACTCTCTTGAACTTACTATAGACGTTTTACCAGGACTTATTAAATTAAAAGCTGATACCGTTCTAAAAAAAGAATTCAACCATATTATAGACGAATCTTCAATTGTAGCAGAATATATACCAGAAAATGAAACAAACTTTACGGTGAAATGTAAAATAATAGAAAATAATAATACAGTTTTTGAAGTAAAAACATTTGCTGGCTCTAGAGAGTATGCAAAAACTATTGCCGATAATTGGAAAAATAATGCAAATAGTATTTTCCCAAAAATCATGGATTTACTTACAAAAACAAAATAAAGTAGAGATTTCTCTACTTTTTTATTTAGCGATAATCAGATAATTCTTTTATTGCCACCATAAGCTCATTATCTTGCACTATCCTACTTTCATTATTATATGTATACTTTGCACCTGTAAAAAAAACTTGGTAATTCATATTTTCTAATCTTATTTTTGCTAATTCTAAAAACTTTTGAACTTCATCTTCTGATAAATTATGTTTTATTCTTAAATCATAGAACATACATACTATATAATTTTCATTTTCCTTGATTTTTTTGTCTATATAATTAGTAATAAATTCCTTTGTCATAAATATAAAACCTCTTTTCTTCTATCCGTAGTAATGCTTTTATATCTTCATCGTTCTTCAATCTTTCACTCAAATAATGAAAAGCTACTTTATCTTGCTTTACTGCTAATTCTGCAATTTCTTTATCGTCTCTGAGTCTAAAGCTAGCATATTTTACAATTATGCCTTTATTGGCAACAGCGTTTCTTACAACTTCTTCATCGTCTCTTAATTCCTCGCTTGCATAATATAAGGTTTGTCCATAGGTTTTAACACTGGCCAAAATCACCTCTTTATCTGCTTTTAATCTATTTGATGCATAGCATGCTGTCCAAGGTGCACCTTTTATTGCTAGTAAAATTATTTGTTTATTATCTTTTAATCTGTCAGATGCAAACTCTAATGCTTCTCCGTCCTGCTCTAAAGCTTTTTTTACAATATCTTCATCATCTTGCAATTCTGCACTTGCAAATTCTAATAGTTTTCCCTGCTTAGCAACTTGCTCTAATACAAATTCTTTATTATTAGAATTTTTTTTCATTTCTGTTACTTCTATTGCTTCCATTATTTTTTAATTATGCTAGCTGTTTCCAGCTAGCATTTCCTCCTCAAAAATTAAATAAATTCTATGCGCTCGCTCTTGGCTTAGCTTTTTTTATTTTTTTTTCTTCATTATTAATTTCTTTATTTTCATTTATAATTACTTTAGGTTCTTGGTTATTTAATACGGTTTCTTTGGTGATGATGCATTTTTCTATTTGTGGATTAGATGGAATATCAAACATTATATCTGTCATAATTTCTTCTATTATAGATCTTAAACCTCTTGCACCAGTTTTTCTTTCTATTGCTTTTTCAACTATTGCTTCTACTGCTTCTGGCTCAATTTCTAGTTCGACGTCATCTATTTCCATAAGCTTCTTGTATTGTTTTACTAAAGAATTTTTTGGCTCTACTAGAATCTTAGATAAAGCCTCTTTATCTAGTTCTTTTAATGTTGCAACTATTGGAAGTCTTCCTATAAATTCTGGAATCAACCCAAATTTCAATAAATCTTGTGGTAATAAATCTTGCAAAATTTTGCTTCTATCTATTTCCTTTTTTGATTTAATATTAGCACCAAAACCTATTGATTTTTGACCTGTTCTATCCTTTATAATATTTTCTAGTCCTTCAAATGCACCTCCACAAATAAACAATATATTTGAGGTGTTTATTTGTAATAACTCTTGGTGAGGATGTTTTCTCCCCCCTTGTGGAGGTACGGATGCTACTGTACCTTCTACAATTTTTAGCAATGCTTGTTGTACACCTTCTCCACTTACATCACGAGTTATGGATGGATTTTCAGATTTTCTTGTTATTTTATCTATTTCATCTATATATATAATTCCTTTTTCAGCTTTTTCAATGTCTCCATCAGCTGCTTGAATAAGCTTTAAAAGTATATTTTCAACATCTTCTCCTACATATCCTGCTTCTGTTAATGTTGTTGCATCTGCTATTGCAAATGGCACATTTAATATTTTTGCAAGAGTGCTTGCTAAAAGCGTTTTTCCACATCCTGTAGGTCCTAGTAATAAAATATTGCTTTTTTGAATTTCTACATCATCTTTGTCTTTTACATTCTTTTCATGATTAATTCTTTTATAATGATTGTATACTGCAACAGATAAAACTTTTTTTGCCTTATCTTGCCCTATTACATATTCATCTAATATTTTTTTCATTTCTTTAGGACTTGGTATTTTTTCAAGGCCTGCTAATGTATAATTTTCCTCGTCTTCTTCGTATTCATTGTTTCCAATTATATTGTTACACAAATTTACGCATTCATCACATATATATACCCCTGGACCTGCTACTATCTTTTTTACACTATCTTGTGGCTTTCCACAAAAAGAACAATTTACATTTTTAGTTGTATCTTTTCTAGGCATAAAATTTCTCCTTTAATTATTTTCTTTTATATATTATTTCATCAATCAATCCATATTCTAAAGCTTCTTCAGCTGTCATGTAGTTGTCTCTTTCTGTATCTTTCATAACTTGTTCAATTGGCTTTCCTGTATTTTCTGCTAAAATTTTTGTTAATCTCTCTCTTGTTTTTATCATTTGTTCTGCATGAATTTTAATGTCTGTTGTTTGTCCTGAAATTCCTCCTCCTGCAATTAGTGGTTGATGTATTAATATTTCTGCATTAGGCGTTGCAAATCTCTTACCTTTTTGACCATTTGATAAAAGTACTGCACCAAAACTTGCTGCTAGTCCTAAGCATATTGTATTTACTGGACATTTAATATAATTCATTGTGTCCACTATTGCTAATCCATCTGTTACACTTCCTCCAGGTGAATTTATATATAATGATATTTCTTTATCTGGGTCTTCTGACTCTAAAAATAGCATTTGTGCAATTACAAGACTTGCTGTAGTTGCATTTACATCTTCTCCTAAAAATATTATTCTATCTTTTAATAATCTTGAAAAAATATCGTATGAACGTTCTCCTTTGCTGGTTTGTTCGATTACATATGGTACTAAACTATCTTTCTTTTCAAACATATTAAATTCCTCCTTAAATTTATTTTTTATCAGCCTTACTAATAAGCTTATATATAAAAATTAAAATCCTATAAATATATATCACATTTTGCAAAGAAAGTAAACAAAAAGTTAGGTTGCAATTTTTTTATGAATCTTTACCCCCTAACTTTATATATTTTTAAATTTATGTTTTTATAATTCGATTTATATTATTGCGCTTTTTTGCTTGTTTTCTTCGTAGCTGCTTTTGTTTCTTTTTCGGCTTTCTTTGCTACCTTTTTTTCTTTTGAATTTTCAATTAGTAGATCAATCGCCTTTTCATTTACTATTCCTTGTTCTATGTATTTTTTTACACTTTCATTTTGTAGTAATTCGTCTTCTTTTCTTCCATAATTTGTAGCCATTTCTTTTATTTTTTCTGTAATTTCTTCATCTGACGCCTTTAAATCTTCTTTTTTTACTATAGCTTCTAAAACAAGTCTTGATTTTATAGCTTCTATTGCTTGAGGTTCATATTCTTTTCTAAATTCTGACTCTGTTTTGTTTATCATTTTTAGATATTGATCTAATTTAAGACCTTGATATGACATTCTTTTTTCCATATCTTTTACCATATTGTCTATCTCAGTTTCTACCATTGCTTCTGGAATATCTAACTTAGTATTATCACAAACTCCCTTTATAACTGCCTTTTCTTTTTCATATTTTGCTTTATCTTGCATTTGTTTTTCTAATTTTTCTTTTATTGAATTTTTTAATTCAGCAAGAGTATCAAATTCGCTTACGTCTTTTGCAAATTCATCATCTAATTCTGGAACTTCTTTTTTCTTTATTTCATGTAATTTTACTTTAAATGTTGCTTCTTTTCCTGCTAAATCTTTTGAGAAATATTCTTCTGGAAATGTTACTATTATATCCTTTTCTTCATCAATTTTCATTCCTACTATTTGATCTTCAAATCCTGGAATGAAAGATCCACTTCCTATTTCTAGGTCATGATTTTCAGCTTTTCCACCATCAAATGCAACTCCATCTACAAATCCTTCGAAGTCTATTGTTGCTGTATCTCCTTCTTCTACTGCTCTATCTTCAACTGTAACTAATCTTGCATTTTTTTCTTGCATTGATTTTAGTTCATTTTCTACATCTTCATCATTTACAGTATACTCTATTTTTTCTATTTCTATACCTTTATATTTTCCAAGTTCTACTTCAGGTTTAGTAGCAACTATAGCAGTAAATACTAAATCTTGTCCCTTTTCCATTTTTATTATATCTATTTTTGGTCTAGAAACTGCCTCAATTTTATTTTCTTCTAATACTTTTTCATATTGATCTGGTACTAATTCATTAAAAGCATCTTCATAGAAAATTTCTTTTCCATAATATCTTTCTACTATATTTTGTGGTGCTTTTCCTTTTCTAAAACCTGGTATATTAAAATATTTAGCACTTTTAAAATATACTTTTTTAATTGCATTTTCAAATTTTTCTGCCTCAATTGTAATTTCTAATTTTACCTCATTTGCATTTTGTGTTTTTTCTACTTTACAATCCATTAAAATCTTCCTTTCATTACTTTGAAATCATGTTTGTATTTTGGTAATACGTTTATATATTATAACACATTTTTATCAAATTGCAATAAAAAAATAAAATTTTCTTTAAAATGG
>CANQFW010000050.1 GCA_947599995.1 uncultured Clostridia bacterium | reverse complement strand
AAATTTATAAGGTTAAAGATGAAGCTTTATGAAAATTTTGAAAAAAACATATACATTTGAAATTATTTATGGTATAATATACATAGGACTGAATGGAGGGATTTTTATGTTTAAAAATATTAAATATAGTAATTTTCTAACAGTATTACTAGTAATAATTATAATAGCAGTATTAGGTTTATTCGCATATATATCATATAATATATATACAAATTATATGACAAAAAAAGGAGCATCAGAATATGTAGATACATTTGTTGGAGAAACGGATACAACAGTAGAAGCTTCGGACACATCAGATGACGAGAATATCAGTTTAGAATCACTAAATATTGCAACAGGTGATGGAGAAAATGGTACAAACAAAGTAAAGAAAAACGTTAAATATAAAGGATTTGACACAGTAGGTACAATTCAAATCCCTGCTACAAATGCAAATTATCCTGTACTTGCAAAAACAACAAAAAAGTCGCTAGAGACATCAGTTGCTGTTTTATACCCAGACAATGCAGAATTAAATGAAGTTGGAAATGTTGTAATTGTAGGACATAATTACAGAAATGGAACATTTTTTTCAAATAACAAAAAATTAAAAAATGGAGATATAATATATATAACAGATTTATATGGAAAGAAAGTTACATACAAAATTTATAAAGTATTTGAAGCAAATCAAAATGACACATCATTCTATAACAGAGACACAAACGGAGCAAGAGAAATCACGCTATCTACATGCACAGATGCAAGTAATGATATGAGATTAATTATTCAAGCTAAGGAACAATAATAAAGTTATATACTAAAATAAATTAAGATATTTGGGAGTATAAGAAAATTAACCATTAATAATAAAAGGGGTTTTTATGAATAACCTCTTTATTTTTTTTATAAAATTGTATATAATAAATAAAAAAATAATGAGGTGAAAACATAGATGAATAAAAAACAAGCAAAAGAAAGGATAGGCGAACTTAGAAGACTAACAGAATACTACGCAAAAAAATATTACGATGAAGATAAGCCTGAAATTTCAGACTTTGAATATGATATGCTAATGCTTGAATTAAGAAATTTGGAAAAAGAGAATCCGGAATTTTCAGATGAAAATTCATTAACTAGAAAAGTTGGTGGTCATGTAAAGGAAGGATTTGCAAAGGTTGAACATGAGGTTCCTTTACTTAGTATGCAAGATATATTTAGCATGGATGAAGTAGAAGACTTTATAAATAAGATTAAAAGACAAGCCAAAGAAAAAAACTTTGAAGAACCAAAATTCGTTGTAGAAACTAAAATAGATGGATTAACAGCATCACTTGAATATAAAAATGGAATTTTTGTAAAAGGAGCGACAAGGGGTAATGGACTAGTTGGTGAGGATGTTACCGAAAATTTAAAAACAATAGCTAATATTCCAATGAAATTAAAAGAAGAAATAGATATAACAGTTCGTGGAGAAGTTTTTATAAGTAAAAAAGATTTTGAAGAAATGAATAGAAAAAGAGAAGAAAATGATGAAGAACTTTTCGCAAATGCACGTAATGCTGCAGCTGGTTCATTAAGACAATTAGATAGCAATGTTACAAAAACAAGACCATTAGATATATTTGTATATAATGTACAAAAGATAAATGGAAAAGAATTCGTTTCACATTTTGAAGAATTGAAATATTTAAAATATTTAGGATTTAATGTAAATCCCGTTAAAATTTTTTGTGGCGACATAAATGAAGTAATAGAGGCGATAACTAAAATAGGAGATGAGAGAGAAGAATTAACTTTCGGAATTGATGGAGCAGTTATAAAGGTTGATGATTTAAATTTAAGAGAAGAATTAGGGACAACTGCAAAAAGTCCGAGATGGCAAATAGCATACAAGTATCCTCCTGAGCAAAAAGAAACTAAAATAATAGATATAATCTGTAATGTTGGAAGAACAGGAGTTATAACTCCTCTTGCAATACTAGAGCCAGTAAAGGTAGCAGGCTCTACAATTTCAAAAACTACTCTTCATAATGAAGATTTTATAAAACAAAAAGATCTAAAAATAGGAGATACAGTTATAATACAAAAAGCAGGAGATGTTATACCAGAAATAGTTAAAGTAGTTACCTCAAAAAGAACTGGAGAAGAGAAAGAATTTAAAATGCCTAGTATTTGCCCTGTTTGCGGAGCACAAGCTGTACGCGAAGAAGGAGAATCAGCTGTTAGATGCACAGGAATAGAATGCCCTGCAAAACTATATAGAAATTTAGTACACTTTGTATCGAGAGAAGCTATGAATATTGATGGATTAGGAGAAAATATATTAGACCAATTAATGAGTAAAAAATTAATTAGCAACATAGCAGATATATATAATTTAACATTTGAAGATATTTGCTCTTTGAAGAAAAATGGAAAGAAATTTGCAGAGAATTTAAAGTCGTCAATAGAAAACAGCAAAAAAAATAATTTAAATAGGTTAATTACTGCTTTAGGAATACGTCATGTAGGAACAAAAGCAGCTAAAACTTTAGCAAAAAAATTTAAAAGCATGGAAAATTTAGCAAATGCAACCTTTGAAGAATTATCTGATATAGACGATATAGGTCCTATTGTGGCAAATAGTATATGTGAATTTTTTGCTCAAGATCAAACTAAAGATTTATTGAAAAAATTAAATGACGCAGGAGTTAATATGAAAATTTTAGAGTCAGATGAAAATATAGATGAAAGGTTTGCAGGAAAAACTTTTGTACTTACAGGTACCTTAGATAGTTTTACAAGAGATGAAGCAAGTAACTTAATTGAGAAATTTGGAGGAAAAACATCTAGTTCTGTTTCTAAGAAAACCTCATATGTGCTTGCAGGCGAAGATGCAGGAAGTAAACTTATAAAAGCTCAGTCATTAGGAATTACAGTTATTACTGAACAGGAATTCGAGGAGATGATAAAATAATGGAAAAAAATTATACTTTTGAAATGATGTATGAAGATTTAAGAAACGGATACCAAATTTATTATACTTATGTAAAAAATAGATATTTAGTATTTAGAACTGCTAAGAATTGCTATACCCAAAAGCTAATTAGTAATAATGATAAAAACCCTAATCCTAAATCAACAATGCTAACTCTGAAAAGATTGAAAGAAATGTTTCCATTTATGGAGGAAATTGAATATAAGGCCATAGATAATTGAAATATAAGAAAGTGAAATAAGGGTGTATCAAAAATATTATTAGGTAAGGTTACTTTAATATACTTAGGATGGAAAGGGGGTGAGTTTGAGGTGCAAGAAAATTCTATTATAAAAGCAAACTATAATGAAACAATGCTAAAAATTATAATTGCAGAAGTAAATTGGTTACTTGCCTATTGGAATATTTCTAAAGATTATAATGATAAATTTTTAAATAAATATGGCAACGATTTTTTTGATAAAACAAAAGAGATATTAAAAGTGAAAAATTTAAGCAATAATACACAAGAAGTTATAGAAATCAGCAAGCCTACAAATAATTATTACATTAAATTTAATTATTCAGATTCAACTTACCAAGTAGAACTTTTAAGGGTTGGAAAAGAAAATAATGAAGACTATGGATATAGACTAGTGTCTAATAAAATACATTCCCCTAATATAAAAATATTAATAGATGATTATTCAAAAGATAAAGCGAAATTTAAAAATATCAGAACAGGAGAAGAGGATTCAAAAACACGTTTCTTTAACCCTGATAATTTTTCAAAGGAAGATATTGAACAATTATATGAAGATACAATGAAGCCTTCATGGAATAAATATAAGAAAGAAAACGGTTATAAAGAAAAATAAAGTAAATGATTAATATTAAAACTTAATTTGTTGATATATTTAGGGTATAAGAATACTAATGTAAGGGAGGAAAAAAATACGATAAAAATAAATGAAAAAGAAGAGGGTAATTTAAAAGGATATTTATGTATGGTTTTACATACTCATTTGCCATTTGTAAATCACCCCGAAAATGATAATTATATAGAAGAAGAATGGTTATACGAAGCAATTACTGAAACATATATACCACTGTTAAAATATTTTAATTTGCTAGCAGAAGAAAAAGTTAAATTTTCAATTACTATGTCACTTACTCCGCCGTTACTTGAAATGCTTGATAGTAAGGTTCAACAAGATAAATATATAAAGTATTTGAAAAAGCATATAGAACTTTCAAGCAAGGAAATTGAAAGAACAAAATGTGGACCAAATGAAGAAAACGAGCTTGCTAAATATTATTATAATAGATATTCTGAGGAATTGCATCTATTTAAGGAGGTATATAAATGTGAGTTAATACCACAATTTAAAAAGCTTCAAGATGAAGGATATTTAGAAATAATAACCTGTAATGCTACACATGGCTTTATACCGATGCTGTACACAAATGAGCGAAATATAGAAGTTCAAATAAAATATGGTGTTATGATTTATGAAAAATATTTTGGAAGAAAGCCTAGAGGAATGTGGCTTGCTGAATGTGGATATGCTAAGGAAGTTGAAAAATATTTAAAGAAATATGAAATTGAATATTTTTTTACAGAAATGCATGGAGTTATGTATGCAAATCCGGTTCCTGTTTATGGAGTTTATGCACCAATAGTAACACCACAGGGCATTGCTGTATTTGGAAGAAATGTAGAGTCTACAATGAGAGTTTGGAGTAATGTTTCAGGGTATCCTGGAGATTCGAATTATAGAGAGTTTTCGAGAGATATAGGCTTTGATTTAGATTATGAATATATAAAACCATATTTAACATATGATGGAGTGCGTATACCAATAGGTATAAAATATTATAGTGTTTCTGATAAGTCAGAATATAAAAGCTATTATAATATTCAAAGAGCAAAATGGACAGCAGAGACGCATGCATATGATTATATGCAAAAAACAATTGAACAGATAACAAAAGCAAGTGGATATACAAAGCAAAAACCACCAATAATAGTAAGCATGCAAGATAGCGAATTATATGGACATTGGTGGTATGAAGGACCATATTGGCTATACATCTTAATAAAAAAGATGTATTATGATCAAAATGAAATAGATTTTATTACACCAAGTATGTATTTGGATATGTATCCAGAACTACAGGTATGCCAACCAAGCATATCAAGCTGGGGATCAGGAGGAACTAATTCACAGTGGGCAGAGTGTGATGAAAAGGATGTATACATACATCTCGAAATTTTATCTAAAAGAATGACAGAACTTGCAAATAATTATCAAAATGAGAAAGATAAGCTAAAGATCAGAGCTTTAAACCAATGTGCAAGAGAATTACTTTTGCTTCAAACTAGTGACTGGTATTTTAATCTAACTTGTTATAGAGCAGTACATTACAGCAACGAAAGAATAAATACGCATATTGAAAGATTTAATAAACTATACGATCAAATAATAAACAGTACAATAGATGAGAGTTTTTTGAAAGATATTGAGTGGAAAGATAACATAATAAAGGAAATCAATTTTAGGGACTATAAGAGCATCTAGTAATTAAACATAGAGGAGAAATATACGGATGTTACAAATTCTAAAAGCAATGTTTTGTAGAATTTGTTAGTCCTTTTTTTATAAAAATTTCTCTAATTTTCCAATAAATATTTTATTTAAAATTGTTGAAAAATAAATATATATAGTGTAAAATAAAATTGTAGAAAATAAACATACAAAAAGAAAAATAGGGAGAAAAACAAATGGATATAAAAAATCTAATAATAAAAAAAAGAAATAAAAAAGAATTAAATGAAGAAGAATTGCAATTTTTTATACAGAAATACTTTAAATCAGAATTTTTAGAAGAACAGGCAGCAGCATTATTAACACTTATGTATACAAATGGAATAACAGAAAGAGAAATAGCATATTTATCAAAAGCAATGGCAGAAACAGGAGAAGAAATAGAACTATACAAGGTTTCTAATAAAATTGTTGACATTCATGCCATAGGAGGTATACAAGATAAAGTAATAATAATAATAAATTCAATTTTAAGTGCTCTAGGGATTCCAAGTTGTAAAATTGCAGGAAGAGAGCTAGGAATGACAGATAGACTATCGTCTATTCAAGGATTTGATTTTTTGAAAAGTATTGATGAATTAAAAAAATTGATTAATGATAATGGAATTGCAATTATTAAAGAGCCAACAGATCTTGCTCCAATAGAAAACAAGTTATATAGACTAAGAAATGTAACTGCTTGCAATGATTGCATACCATTGATAGCAATGAGCATTATGAGTCAAAAAATAGCAATTGGTGCAAGGAATATAGTTTTCGATATTACATGTGGTGAAAATGCATATGTAAAGAATATACAAGATGCGAGAAAACTTGCTAAATATTTGATCCAAATAGGAAAAAACATAGAAAGAAATATAAAATGTGTTATAACTGAATTTAATGAGCCTATTGGAAAATATTTTGGAAACTCACTAGAAATTAAAGAAATAATTGATTGTTTACATGGAAAGATGGCAGTAGATATGGCAGATATGATTTTTACAATAGGAAGTAATGCAATTTTACAATCATTAAACGTAAACAGTATGAAAGAAAGAAAAAAGATGATAGAAAAAGCAATAAATACAGGAGAAGCATACAATAGCTTTTTAAAATTAATAAATAGTCAAGGAGGAACAATAGAAGAATTTGAACTGCGAACAAAAGCAAAAAATATAATACCAGTAATTTCAACAGTTTCAGGTTATATTAGTGGAATAAATATTGCTAAAATTAGAGATGCGGCAATATATTCAAATGCAATAAGAGGAATGGCAAACGATATCTTAGATATAGGAGCTGGAATAGAATTTTGCAGAAAAACAGGAGATATAGTAAAACAAGGTGAAATACTAGCATTTGTACATACAAACGACGATACAAGAATTCAGGGAACCATTCAAAAGGTTTTAGAATCTTTTGAGATGTCTGAAAAACCTGTAAAACCAAAATCTAGAATATTAGAAATAGTAGGATAAATAAAAATTTGTTTTTACAAGAGGTGCTAAAGATATGAAATATAAAATAGTATTGCAACCTGATGAAATGAATTGTGGAGTTGCATGTTTATCAATGATTTGTGCATATCATGGAGTAAAAAATATATCTCTTTCAATTATTAGAAATTTTGCACAGACAGATAGGGATGGAAACTCTATATATAGTTTAATTAAGGCTGCCGAGAAGCTAAACATGAAGGCTAAAGCTTTTTCATGTACCAAAGAAGAATTATTATCAGATCCAGAGGTTACATATCCAATGATTGTACATACTTTGGTAAATGGCATGTACAATCACTATCAGGTTCTATTTGAAGCAAATGATAAAAAAGTAACACTTGGAGATCCGGCAAATGGATTGGTTACATTAACTTGGGAAGATTTTGAAAAAATATGGACTAAAAAAATTATATTATTTTGGCCAACTGAAAACTTCCTTGAAAATGTAAAATATAAAAGAAATAATAAAATGGTATTTAATTTAATATGGCAATTTAAAAAAGAATTAATCTTAACGGCTGTTTTTACAGGAATTATTACAGGAATAACAGCTATTAGTGCACAGTTTTATTCGTATTTAATGGATAATATTGTTCCTAATTATAACTTAAGCCTTCTTATAAAATCAATAATGGTGATTATGGGAATTTATTTACTTACAGCCCAGTTAAACTTAATGAAATTAAAGTTTTCAATAAAGTTTAACAAGAAATTAGATAAAGAACTGGTTATAAAAATATATGATCGTATTACAAATCTTCCAATGTCATTTTTTTCATCAAGAACATCTGGAGATATAATGTCTAGGTATCAAGATGGAGATGAATTAAGGGGCACTATAACAGGGTTTTCTATAGACTTCCTTTCTGATTTTGCTTATGCTATATGGGCTATAGTTCTTGTTTTGTCAACTAATTGGCAAATATGTGTAATTGCTATAGTAATACAAGAACTTACATTTTTGATACAAAAAATATTTACAAAAAAAATGCAAGCTCAAAGTAAGGAGTTAATGCAAGCAAGTACAGATGTAGACTCTTTTGTCACGTCATCTTTTTCAGCGAGTGAAACAGTAAAAAACTATAATTCGGAAAGACTTATGGAAGAGGGAATGGAACATAGGTATAAAAGATATCAGGATTCGAAATATGGAAGTGAAATGACAAGTGAGATTCAATCTAATTTTACTAGTATAATAAATAATGTTGGAAATATTTTTATACTTGGAATTTTAGCAGTATATTTAATGAATGGAGATATATCAGTAGGTGATTTTATTAAACTAAACACATATATTGGCTATATTTTTTCACCTATATATAGCTTAATTTCTATTAAGCAAGAAATCATTGGACTTGTGCCAGTACTTGAGAGATTAGATGATGTTTTCAGAACCGAAACAGAGGTAGAAATGGATAAAAAGAAAAAACATCTTCAAGGAAGGATAGAAAATATAGAATTTGACAATGTATCTTTTAGGTACGGAATGAGGGATGAGATATTAAGGGATATTTCATTTAAGGTTAATGAGGGCGAATCTGTAGGAATAATAGGAACCAGTGGATGTGGAAAAACTACTTTGATAAAGCTGATTCTAGGTTTCTACCCAGTAACAAATGGAGAAATTCGAATGAATGGTATAGATATCTCAAAATGTACAACTTCATCTGTAAGACGAAAGATAGCCTATGTATCACAAAACGATTTTTGGTTTCAAGATACAATATTTAACAATTTAACAATAGGAAATAGAAATGCCTCTATTCAAGAGTTAGATAGAGTGTGTGAAATTGTAAAAATGGCAGATTTTATAAAAAAATCTCCATATGGATATAATACTAAATTACAGGAAGGTGGAGGAAATTTATCTTCTGGTGAAAAACAAAGATTTTCAATTGCAAAAGCATTAATTACAAATCCAGATGTTTTAATACTTGATGAATCTACGAGTAACTTAGATGCTAATACAGAAGAATTTGTTGTACAAGAATTGGGAAGAGAAAAAGACAAAATAAAGATAATAATTGCACATAGATTAAATACTCTTATGCAATGTGACAAAATAATTGCAATAGATAAAGGTCATATTGTGGAAGCGGGAACTCCACAAGAACTTATAGCAAAAGAAGGGGGAATATTTAATAATCTATGGGAAATCCAGACAAGGGGAATTTTAAAAGCATAGAATAAAAGGAGTAACACATGAACAATAGTAAAAAAAGTAATAGCGAATATCTTTCTAAAATTATTCTTATAATAATAGTTGTAATTATAAATATAATAGCTATTATGGCAGTGATAATAACAGTAGGCAGATCTATAAAATCATTAAAATCAGATATTGATTCTGGAAAGATATCTAAAGGATCTTTCCAAACTAGTGAATATGGAAACGAAATGGAAGAAGGTAATGAAATAGCAACATATGATACTGAAGATGGAATGGAAGAAGATTCGGAACTAGGCATTGATGTGAAAAGTTTATTAAAAGTAGCAATGTTGGATTCGAATGTTAGAAAATCACTTATATTAATGGTATGTGCACTTATTTTACTCGCAGTAGCCATATATATTCTAGTAAAACTAAAATAAAAGATAAAAGATATATTATAAATAACATATGTTTAATTAAAAGACTCATCATCTCATATATATTGAGGTGATGAGTTTCTTTATTTAAAATATCCACATTATGTAAATTTTACGAAAACATCAAAATCGTTCATGAAAATAAAAAAAGAATTTTTCGTAAATGATTTTAGGCCTTTCATAAAAGATTTTATCCACAGTAAAAAATATATGATAAACTAATACCAGCTTAAGAAAAGCGAGGTGAGAAGAG
>CANQFW010000049.1 GCA_947599995.1 uncultured Clostridia bacterium | reverse complement strand
AAAAAAATAAAATTTTCTTTAAAATGGCTTGTGTTTTTTTGTTATTTGTGTTAAACTAGTTAATAGTCAATTTATTAAAAAGAAATTAGGAGGTGCATTTAATCATGGCAGTATGTGCAATTTGTAAGAAAGAAGCAGTTCATGGAAATAAACTTAGTATCACTCGTTCACATATAAGTAAGAGATCTCCTCGTACTTGGAAACCAAATTTAAGAAGCGTTAAGGCTGAAATTAATGGTGAAGTTAAAAGAATTCATGTTTGTGCTAAATGTTTAAAAAATGGAAAAGTTAAAAGAGTTTAATTTTATTATAAATAAATTTGTTTAAATTTTCTTTTTTAATGAGATAAAAAAAGTCTAAAATATTCAAAAATTAGTTTGAATATTTTAGATTTTTTTTGTTATATTGATTAATCATCTTTAATTCCAAATATGAGTTTCACAAGACCTCTAAATGCTTTTGGAACTTTCTTTACAACTATTGTCATTATGTACCTCCTTTTAGCATGCAAGCCATATTATTCCCATTACAGCTAATGCAACGCCTATTATAAATAACCATCCTGATATTGGAAGTAATAAAACCAATAATATTCCTAATCCTAATCCAAATAAGCATACACCTATTGTTTTTTTTAACATTTTTAGCATAATATCTACCTCCAATATTTTTATTATATTATATGTTTTTTAAAATTTTATGTTACCTTCATGTTTGACATATTTTTTATTATTTACTATAATAAAATCTATTAATACTATATAATTTAAGATAAAATAAATAATTTATAATTTCATTATGAAAGGAATTGGACCACAATTATGAAAAAAACTGATGTAAATAATTTGATACAAATTCTAAAGAATACTTATCCAGAAGCAAAATGTAGTTTAAACTTTAACACACCCTTTGAATTAGTTGTCGCAGTTATGCTATCTGCACAATGCACAGATGAAAGAGTAAATCTTGTTACTCCTTCCCTTTTTGCAAGATGCAAAACGATTGAAGATTTTGCAAATATTGATATTAACGAGCTTGAAAATTTAATACATTCTTGCGGATTTTATAAAAATAAGGCTAAAAATATAAAATTATGTGCAAAGCAAGTTATATCCAATTATAATGGAGAAGTACCTAAAGATATGACAAGCTTATTAACTTTAGCTGGAATTGGTAGAAAAAGTGCAAATGTCATTCAACTTGAAGTTTTTGGATTGTCAAATGGAATCGCTGTTGATACTCATTGTAAAAGAATTTCTAATAGACTTGGGTTATCTGATAAATCTGATCCTTCTAAAATTGAGATAGATTTATTAAAAAAGATTAGCCCTAAATACTTGAAAGATGTAAATCATTTATTTATTTGGCATGGTAGATATACGTGTGTTGCAAGAAAGCCAAAATGCGAAAATTGTACTGTAAAAAAATTTTGTAAATGGTTTAAAGATAATCACAAATTTTAATTAACTTGATCTTTTTTAGACCTTGTTTTAACTACGAATTCAACTTATTTTGTATATTTCTGACGCATTTTGTAAATACTATTAAAAAGCGTAATTTGGAGGTTATTTATGACTACAATAAATTGTGCTGAAAATTGTAAATTTCAAAAAGATGGACATTGCACCTATGAATTGATTGCAAGTTCTTCTGTATCTTGTAATTCTATGTGTGTTTATTTCAAAAAATAAGCTTAAAAGAGGATATTCTTTTCCTCTTTTAAACTCTTTTTTCTTCATTTTTTTCTTTTTTTTCATCATCATCTTGTTCTTGCTTGTGTTTTTGTTTAAAATGATTAATTATCTTATCGGTCTGAGACCTTTGTGCCTCTAGTTTTTTCTCAAACATTTTATTCATTTTCTCTAACAAATCTGGAGCGTAATCTAAAATCTTATCGATGCAATTATCATGCTCAACAGACATAAGCTTAACTTGTCCAGATTGTAGTATTAAAAATGCAACTGGATTAATAGTAACTCCCGCACCAGCTCCTCCTCCAAATGGTAATCTGTATTGTATTTGCTCATCTTTATCTTTTTTGTTATATTCATCTATCGTCTCTCCTTTAAATTCGCTTCCTCCTGATGCAAATCCAAATGACACTTTTGAGATTGGTATGATAGCTGTATTGTTATTCATTTGTATTGAATCACCAATTATTGTGTTTACGTCAATCATCTCTTTTATGCTATCCATTGTTATATGCATAAGGCCTTCTATTGGATGTTCTATCATAATTTTTCTTCCTCTCTTTCCTTATTAATACTTTATAAGTATTAATAATATGTATCAAATCGAGCTTAAATATACCCTCAAAAGAAATATTTAGTAAATTTTTATTTTCATATATTGGTTCTATTTTAAATTTAGTATTTTCTTCTAAATCGAAAAAATAATTAAAAATATTAGGTATTATTGCATACATCATTCCTACAATTATTGCAGTTAATGCAGCATTTTCAGTTCCTATTTTTACATTAAAATTCATTTTTTTCACTTCAATTTTTAAATTTCTTAATATTTTTATTTGTTCTACTTGAAAATTCTTTCCATTGTTTTTCATTTGAACCGTAATTTTATTTTGCATCTTTTTGAATTTATCTTGATTCTTAAAATCGTCATTTTTTATTTGTTTATCTAGTATTTTTATCTTTTTTAGAACATAAATCTTAATTGATATTTTATATGTTGGATCTATTGCTAATTTATTTGATGATGCTGATAATTTAATATTTTTTATTTCAATTTGGATTGTTGAAAATATTAGTGCTATAATTGTAATTATTGCAAATATTAAAATATATAAAAAAAACAATATTATCGCTTCCTTTCGGTGCTTTAATATTATTTTTTCCATTTGAGTTTATTTTATACTACAATTTGTCTACATTTTCATTATCATTTTTGTTTAGAGTGCTTTGTATAAATTCATAAATAGTTTCTTCATCAATTTTATACAATTTTTCTAGTTCTTCAACCGAACCATGCTCAACATATACATCTGGATAAGCAAAACTCTTTAGTCTTATACCTTCCAAATTGTTCTTTACTATTATGTCTTCAATAGTAGATCCAAGTCCTCCAATAATTGTTGAGTCTTCAATGGTTATTACAAATTTTATTCTTGAAATCAACTTCGATATTTTTTCTTCATTTAATGGTTTTAAAAATCTTACATTAATAACTTCCGCTTCTATATGTATCTTTTTTAGTCTTGCTGCAACCATCATAGCTTTAGCGACTTGGTTACCAATGGCAATTATTATTACATCTTTCCCTTCTTGTAGTACTTCTGGTTCTCCAAGAATAATTTCTTCATTTTTGTTGAAAACCTGTTTTGATTCTCCTCCTCTAGGGTATCTTATTACTATAGGCTTATTTAATGTTTCTGCAAATTTCATCATGCTCTCAAGCTCATCAAAATTTTTAGGTACAACAATAGTTAAATTAGGAACAATTTTAAAGAAACTCATATCAAATATTCCTTGATGTGTCTCTCCATCCGCACCTACAATTCCACTTCTATCTACACACATTATAACCGGTAAATTCTGCATAGCAACATCATGTATCACTTGGTCATATGCTCTTTGATAAAATGATGAATAAATTGGAATAAATGGTACCATTCCTTCTTTTGCAAGTCCAGCTGCAAATGTTATTGCATGTTGTTCTGCTATTCCAACATCAAAAAATCTATCTGGATATTTATTTGCAAATTCAGCTAGACCTGTCCCATCTTTCATTGCAGCTGTAACTGCAACTATCTTCGAATTTTTTTCTGCCATTTTAATAAGATTTTCTCCAAAGACTGCTGAATAATCTTTTGCTTTTTTTGATTTGGTCATTCCATCTTCTTTGTTGAAACTTGATATTGCATGGAATCTGTCGGGGTTCTCCTCTGCATATTTATATCCTTTCCCTTTTTTTGTCAAAACATGTATAATAACTGGCTCATCTAGGTCTTTTGCTCTATCTAGTAATATTTCTAAATCTTCAATATTATGACCATCCACAGGTCCTAAGTATTTAAACCCTATGTCTTCAAAAAACATTTTTGGAATAATTAGTTGCTTAATACTTTGTTTTGTTCTTTGAATTATCTTTACTGTTTTTTTACCTATTATTGGAATTTTGCGTATAACCTTCTTCCATGTTTTATTTGATTCTGTATATGATTTTCTCGATCTTAATTTACTTAAGAGCATATTAATTCCACCAATATTTTTAGATATACTCATTTCATTATCATTTAAAATTATTAGTACCTTTGTTTTGCTACTTCCAACATGGTTTAATGCCTCTAATGCCATTCCACCTGTTAGTGCACCATCCCCAATTACAGCCATAACATAATGGCTTTCTTTTTTTATATCTCTTGCTTTTGCCATTCCCATTGCTGCTGAAATAGATGTACTGCTATGTCCAGTATTAAAATGGTCATATTCAGACTCATTTGTTTTTGGAAATCCTGCAATTCCATTTAGCTTCCTTATGCTTTTTAGTTGTTCTTTTCTTCCAGTCAAAATTTTATACACATAGGTTTGATGTCCTACATCCCATACAATCTTGTCCTTACTAAAATCAAAAATGCTATTTAATGCTATTGTTAATTCTACTACCCCCAAGTTGGAAGCTAAATGTCCTCCATTTTCAGACACAACATCAATTAAATAATTTCTTATTTCACTAGCTAATTGTTCTTTTTCTTTTATATTTAATTTCTTTAAATCTTCTGGTTTGTTTATTTTCTCTAACATATTAATCACTCTTTTTTGCATAATACGTATATAATACTATGATTTTACAAAAATTTCAAGTAGTTCGACAAATTTTACATAATATAAATTTAATTGTTAGCTAGCTATTTTTCTATTTCTAAGTTCTGTAGCATATTTAATCGTAGTTTCATTTACTTCTCCAGAAGATATTCTTGCAATTTCTTCTAACACCTCTTCCTCATTTAATAACTTAATTCCCGTTTGAGTTCTCTCATTTAATACTTTTTTATTTATAAAATAATTATAATCCGCATAAGCTGCAATATTAGGTAAATGTGATATACATAAGACTTGATGCATTTTGGAAATACTATGTAATTTCTCTGCAACAGAATTAGCAGCCTTTCCACTTATTCCAGTATCAATTTCATCAAATACCATCACTCCTACATCATCGCTTGTTGCAATAGCTGTTTTTATTGCCAACATTATTCTTGACATTTCTCCTCCTGATGCAATTTTGCTTAAATGTTTTTCGTCTTCACCAAAATTAGTGCATATATAGAAAATAATTTTATCTTTTCCATTGTCAAAAATTTCTTCGTCCATATAATCTACATGTATATTTATTTTTGCATTTTTCATTTCAAGTTCTTTTAAGGATTCATTTATTTTTTTTGATAATTCCTTTGCACCTTTTTCTCTTATTACATGCATTTTTTTTGCATATGTCTCTAAGCTCTGTGATACTTCTTTTAAATTCTCTTTTAATTTATTATTATATTCTTCTAGATTTTCTATTCTATCTATCTCTTTTGCTAAGTCATCTTTATAATTTAATATTTCTTCTATTGAATTTCCGTATTTTCTTTTTAAAGAAAATATGGTATCTAATCTTGTTTCTATATATTCTCTTTCAGATTCTTCAAAATATGTTTGCTCTTTATAGCCTGATATATCCCTTGAAAGTTCTTGTAATTCATAGTAAATGTTTTTCAGATTTGTATTTGTTTGTCTGTATTTTTCATCAAAGCTTTCTATCTTTTCTAATGCTCTTATAGTGTTTGAAATTAAATCAATTGCATTTTCTCCGATTGCATTGTTTGCTTCATTTAAACTATTTACTATTTTTTCTGAATTAAGCATTAGTTTTCTTTTCTCTTGTAGTTCTTCTTCTTCTCCTGGATCTAGTTTTGCAATTTCTATTTCCTTTAGTTGATATTTTAGTAAATCAATTTTTCTTTGACGCTCTTTGTCGTCTCCAAAATTTTCTTTAAGAGCTTTTTTTATTTTGTTATACTCTAAATAATAATTTAAATATTCTTCCTTTAACTTGTTTATTTCTTTGCCTATAAATTCATCTAAATATTTTTGATGTTGACTTTCTTCCAATAATATTTGATTATCATTTTGTCCATGAATTTCTATAAATTTTTTCATAAATTCTTTTAATTCATTAACAGTAACCATTCGTCCATTAATTTTACACATGTTTCTTCCATTTAGATTTATTTCTCTTGATATAATTATATTTCCATCTATAGATAATGGGCTTTTTGGCTCAAATATGCACATTTCTACAAATGAGTTGGTTTCACCTTTTCTTATCATTTCTTTTGAAAATCTTCCTCCAGAAATTATTTGAAGTGAATCTATTATTAATGTTTTCCCGGCTCCAGTTTCTCCAGTTAAAACATTTAGTCCTTTATTAAAATCTATTTCTATATCATCTATTATTCCTATATTCTTGATATGTAGATTTGTTATCATATAAAATACCTCCCGTAAGCATTAAACTTTTGTTTGGTATTATTATACACCATTTTTATTTTTTGTCAATATTTTTTTACTTTTTAAACATATTTTTCAATTTTAATAACATATCTACCTTTTTTAGTATTTCCAGATATTTCTTTAAATTCGAATCTTCCTTTTCCTCTTATTGTAATAATATCTCCCTCATTTATTTGTTTGGATGACTTGGTTTCTAATTTAAAGTTCACAAAAACCCTTTCTTGTTCTATAATATCATTTGCTTTACTTCTTGATGTCCTGGCTAAAACTGTAACTATATTATCAAGTCTTAATGATGCAACTATTGCTGTCATTTCAACTTTATTAATTGTTGCTTTAGCTAATTCGTCAATATTTTTTTCTTCGATTGATGCTTTTTCAAATCTAGTTAAACTACTTAAATTTTGCACTAAAAACTTAACTATATCATTTTTTACTATTATATCAGCCGATGTAGTTTTTGCAAATATATCTCCCACTTTTTCTCTTTCTAATCCTAATTTCATAATAGCACCTAAATATGTGCTATGGCTATATTCGTCTTCTAATTCTTTAGGAAGTTGTATTCTTATTATTGTCATTATATTTTTATGATTTTTTTCACACATTTGCTTATTTAACTTTTCAGGATAAAAAATAGCTACCTTTCTTTCTGAAATTTCACTTCCTCCAAAAAAATAATAATTTTCAAAGTGTATCTTTTTTAATAATGTTTGTATTAATTCCTGCTCATGTAAATTTAGAAAGTCAGTACTTTCTATTTTATTTCTTGCTTTTATAAATTCCAACTTGTCCAATACTCTTGCAACTAATATCCTTTCTTCCTGATTTTTATATTCCTGTAAAATTTCTTGCTTATTCATGTACCCTTTATTTCCTTTCATTCCTTAATTTTATCAAATTAATTTGAATCTTTCTTATTCTTAACATATTTTACATTATTTTTTTACTTTATTCAATAGATTTTTTTAACGCAAGTTATTTATCTGTCACTATTACTGCATTTTAAATTACTCGAGCAGTTTAAAATTTCTAACCATGTATATAACTTAACATTTGTGCATGTCCACAAACATAGTAAGAAAAAAGGGAATTCCCTTCTCCCTAATTTCTACAACAACCAAAATTTGTGAATAATAATAAGAATATTATTATGAAGAATAATATTTCACTGTCACCACATCCACAACCGTTTCCACCAAATATGTTATTTAAAGGTCCATTATTACAACATGAACGATTAACATTTTCTACATTTTGGTTTACAAAATTTCCGTTATTATCTGGCATAATTTAAATACCTCCTTTATGTTTTATATCTTATACTATGCTAATATATAAAAATGTGTTACTTTTTTATTTACCATAAAAATAAATTTTAAACTTTGTCTTGCGTACAATATCAGCCATATGTTATACTATAAATTAATATTATTAATTTTTGAAAGGAATTGCTTTTATGGAAAACAAGAAAATTATTTCCAAAAACCCTAACGCATATCACAATTATTCGATTGAAGATACTATTGAAGCTGGAATTGTTCTTTTTGGCACTGAGATAAAATCTATAAAAAATGGTAAAGTTAATATAAAAGATAGCTTTGCCAATATAAAAAATGGAGAATGTTTTATCTACAATATGCATGTTAGTCCTTATGAATTTGGAAATATCTATAACAAAGACCCATTAAGGGATAGAAAGCTATTGCTTAACAGGTCTGAGATAAATAAATTAATTGGAAAAATTCAACAAAAAGGTTGCTCTTTGGTTCCAATTTGCTTATACTTTAAAGGAAACAAAGTAAAATTAGAACTTGGTATAGGGAAAGGTAAAAAACTTTACGATAAAAGACAAGATATTGCTAAAAAAGATGTTGAAAGGAGAATCTCTCAAGCTTTAAGAATTAACAACAAATAGGTCACAAAACGTCCATTTTAATATGGACGTTTTGTGTGTTTTCTGTTTTTAGGCTTTATTACTAGAACCAAATACATCTCTTATTTTGTGTTTTACAGTTTCTTTTATTAAATCTCTTGCTGGTCCAAGATATTTACGAGGATCAAAAACTCCTGGTTCTTCGCTAAATTCTTTTCTGATTGCTGCTGTCATAGCTAAACGTAAATCTGTATCTACATTTATTTTTGATACTCCTGAAATTGATGCTGTGTGAAGCATTTCATCTGGTACTCCTTTAGCTCCTGGTATATTTGCTCCATATCTATTACATTCTTCTACTAATTCCGGTATTACTGTTGAGGCTCCATGTAATACTATTGGAGTATTTGGTATTTTTTCTTTTATTTTCTGTAATATATCAAATCTTAATTTTGCTTCTCCTTTAAATTTGTAGGCTCCATGGCTTGTACCTATTGCTATTGCTAAAGAATCGCATCCTGTTCTTCTAACAAATTCCTCAGCTTGATCTGGATCTGTATACATAGCGTCATCTGATGAAACATTTACATCGTCTTCTATTCCTGCCAATTTTCCTAATTCTGCTTCTACTACAACTCCTTTACTATGTGCATAATCCACAACTTCTTTTGTAAGTCTTATATTCTCTTCAAAATCGTATTTCGATCCATCAAACATGACTGATGTAAATCCATTATCTATACACATTTTGCATGTTTCAAAGTCTGGACCATGATCCAAATGTATTGCAAATGGAACCTCAGGGTGTTCTTCCTCCGCAGCTTTTACCATTTTCATTAAATAATTTATTCTTGCATATTTTATCGCACTTGAAGATGCTTGCATAATTACTGGTGCTTTTTCTTCTGCTGCAGCATCTATTATCGCTTGAATTATTTCCATGTTATTTACGTTAAATGCTCCAATTGCAAATTTTTCTTTCATTGATTTTTCAAACATTTCTTTAGTTGAAACTAACATAATTAAATTCCTCCTTCTTTATTTGCGTCTATTTTATTGCTAATTCTTTATTCTGTCAAGCAAATTTATTTTCAAATTATGTTTTTTGTATTTTTAATGTCATTTGGCTATCTATTTTTATTTCGAGACTTTTATGGTCTTCCTGAAGCGTATATCTGTATATAATTGTTGTATTTATTCTTAATTTATTTTCTTGTCCAATTATATTAATATATCCATTTTCTTCATCATATATTATGCTTGATTTTTTTATTTTTAAAGTTCCTTCTATTCCATCATTAAATTGTATTGTTATATCTTTATTTTTAAAATCCTTTACTACCTCTTTTAGGTGTTTTTCTCTGATATTCATTATTTCCTTCTCCTTTATAATTTATTTCGAATTAAATTTAGATAAAAAAATTAATTGTGATTTTAAACTAAAGATTTTCTCACCTCTATTCGCGAATATTTAAATTTTGGATTAATGAATGTATTTCAAAACTTTTGTTTGTTAATGAATTAAAAAATAAAATACAAGTTTCCCTGTATTTTGGTGGGCAAGGATGGATTCGAACCATCGTACGCTCTCGCGGCCAGATTTACAGTCTGGTGCCATTAACCACTCGACCACTTGCCCA
>CANQFW010000048.1 GCA_947599995.1 uncultured Clostridia bacterium | reverse complement strand
CATTGTTAATGTTACTTCTGTGTAATTTTTAGCATGAATATTTGTAAATCCTCTTTTTGGTAATCTTCTATATAATGGTGTTTGACCACCTTCAAAACCTCTTCTAACGCCTCCTCCAGTTCTAGCTTTTTGACCTTTTTGACCTCTGCAAGATGTTTTTCCATGTCCAGAACCAATTCCACGTCCTACTCTTTTTGATTTTGTTTTTCTAACTGCTGGTTTTAATTCTTCAATTTCCATTTTGCACCTCCTTAAATTTAATCTTTTCATAGTATCTTTAATTTCACAAAATTATTTTATATCTTTGAATATAATATTATATTTTTATATTAATCTTAATATAGAAAACTATATTTGAAACGATACTCTATAATTATAGTATTTCTTCTACTTTCTTTCCTCTTTTTGCAGCAACTGATTCAGCTGTTTGCATTGATTTTAATCCTTCTATTGTAGCATAAACTACATTTCTTGGATTATTTGTTCCTATTATTTTTGTACGAATATTTTTGTATCCTGCAAGCTCTAGCACTGGTCTTACACTACCTCCTGCTATAATTCCAGTACCTTCTGCTGCAGGTTTTAGCATAACCTTAGCACTGTCAAATTTACCTATATATTCATGAGGTACAGTAGTATTTACAATTGGAACTTCTATTAAATTCTTTTTAGCATCTTGAATGGCTTTTTTTATTGCATCTGGAACTTCAGCTGCTTTACCATTTCCAACACCAACATGACCAGCTCCATCACCAACAACTACAACCGCACTAAATCTAAAGTTTCTTCCACCTTTAACAACTTTGGCAACTCTGTTAAGAGCTACTACCTTTTCTTTTAATTCAACTGTATTTTCTTCCATGTGAATTGGTTTTCCCTCCTTCTTTATTTATTATTACTTATAGACTTGTATTTCTCTTAAGTAATTTTTTATTAAAATACTAAGCCACCTTCTCTTGCAGCTTCTGCTAATTCTTTAACTACTCCATGATATATGTATCCACCACGATCAAAAACAACTTCTTTTATGTTCTTTTCTGTAGCCTTTTTTGCAATTAATAAGCCAACTTCTTTTGCAGCTTCTTTATTAGCATGCTTAGTTTTAACACTTTTTTCTAATGTAGAAGCACTTACTAATGTATTTCCAGCTACGTCATCTATTATTTGTGCATATATATTTGTATTGCTTCTATAGATGCATAATCTTGGTCTATCTGCAGTTCCAGACACTTTTGTTCTAACTCTTTTATGTCTTCTAGTTCTTTCTAACTTTCTATTAGTACTTGAAACCATTTTATTTCTCCTTTCTTAGAATGTTCAGATTTGCAATCTCTGTTTTTTAAGTCATTTATAACTTTTTATGATAATACCAATTAACATATTTCTCGTTTGATTGTATTACATAAATCTAGATATTAATAATATCTTTCTTTGCTGAATATTATTAATATAAAAACCTATTCTATTTACCAGTCTTACCAACTTTACGTCTGATAACTTCTTCGGCATATTTAATACCTTTACCTCTATATACCTCTGGTGGTCTTTTTGTTCTTATTACAGCTGCTGTTTGACCAACTAATTCTTTATCAATTCCTTTTACTATAATTGTGTTAGCATTTGGAACATCAAATGTAATTCCTTCTGGAGCTTGAAAAATTACAGGATGTGAATATCCAAGTGAAAGATTTAAATCATTTCCTTGTTTTTGAACTCTATATCCAACACCATTTATTTCTAACTCTCTAGTAAATTCATTTTGTACACCATTTATCATATTATTTATTAATGTTCTTGTAAGACCATGTAGGCTTTTGCTTCTTCTTGTATCACTATCTCTCGATACCGTAAGAACATTTCCTTCTAAATTTAAAGAAATTTCTGGTTCAATATCTCTTTCAAGTATTCCCTTTGGTCCTTTTACAGATATATGCCTTCCATCAATTTTTATTTCAACTCCAGCAGGTACTGTAATAGGTTTATTTCCTATTCTTGACATTTTGGACTTCCTCCTATTCTTAATTATTGTTTTTATTGTTAAACATTGGGCAAATATTTTTAAGATCTGTAATCTCTTTTTTGATAAATTACATAAATTATCCTCTCATCATTTTTACTATCTAATTACATTACATAGCTTAAATTTTAAGAAATAACTTAACTACCATATATAAGCTAAAACTTCTCCACCTACTCCAGCACTTCTTGCTTGTTTGTCTGTCATTAATCCCTTAGATGTTGAAATTATTGCTATTCCCAATCCGTTTAATACTTTTGGTAATTCTTCCTTACCAGCATAAACCTTCAATCCTGGTTTACTTATTCTTTTTAGTCCATCAATCACTCTTGTTCCTTTTTCATCATATTTTAGAGTAATTCTTATAATTCCTTGCGTATTATCTTTTATTTCTTCAAAAGATTTTATATATCCTTCTCTAAACAATATCTCTGCAATTCCTAACTTCATTTTTGAAGAAGGTACATCGACTGTTTTATGTTTAGAGGTATTTGCATTTCTTATTCTTGTTAGCATATCTGCTATTGGATCTGTAGTATTCACGTTTTTACTAACCTCCTTTTTTTCTATTTTTATATGATTATTATTTAAGCTGCTGCTTAATACTTGTATTACCAGCTTGCTTTTTTAACTCCAGGAATTTCTCCTTTATGAGCTAATTCTCTGAAGCATATACGACAAATACCATATTTTCTAATGTAAGCATGTGGTCTACCACATAATTTGCATCTGTTATATTCTCTTGTTTTATATTTTTGTGGTCTTTGTTGTTTAACTTTCATTGACATCTTTGCCATTGAACAATTCCTCCTACTTTTTTAATTGATTTATGCTTTAAATGGCATTCCTAATAATTTTAGTAACTCTCTAGCCTCTTCATCATTTTCAGCAGTTGTTACAAAAACTATATCCATACCTCTTAATTTATCTACTTTATCATATTCAATTTCTGGGAATATTAATTGTTCTTTTATTCCCATAGAATAATTTCCTCTTCCATCGAATGAATTTTTTGAAACTCCTCCAAAGTCTCTAACCCTTGGAAGTGCAACATTGAATAATTTATATACAAAATCATACATTTTATCACTTCTTAAAGTTACTTTGCATCCCAAATCTTGACCTTCTCTTATTTTAAATGCAGCAATTGATTTTTTTGCTTTAGTTACAATTGGTTTTTGTCCTGAAATTATACTTAAATCATTCATTGCATTTTCAAGTGATTTTGGATTTTCTCTTGTATCTCCAAGACCAATGTTTATTATAACTTTACTTAATTTTGGAACTTGCATTATTGATTTATATCCAAACTTTTTCATTAAAGCTGGAACTACCTGCTTTTCGTATTGTTCTTTTAAACCTTCCATTTTTTAATTTTTCCTCCTTTCTTAACAATCATCTATTTCAATTTATTTCCGCATTTTTTGCAAACACGTACTTTTTTATCATTTTCTACTATGTATCCAATTCTTGTTGCTTTTCCACATTTTGGACAAACAACATTTACCTTACAGCTTGAGATTGGAAATTCCGAAGCTACTATTCCACCTTCTTCTCCAGCTTTTCTTGGTTTAACATGTTTTTTTCTAATATTTACACCCTTAACGATTACTTTGTCAGTTTTTGGTGCAATTTCTAAAACCTCTCCTGTTTTGCCTTTATCATTTCCTGATAAAACCATAACATTATCACCTTTTTTTAGCTTCATTAGAGTTTTTCCTCCTTTATTAAATTTTGTTTTAATGGTAATACAAAAATTGTTACACTGTAGTTACACAATTTTTGCCTTATCTGCATTAATAATCTATAGAATTCCTTACGTCTCTAAAAGATTATAGAACCTCTGGCGCTAAAGATAAAATTTTCATATATTCTCCATCTCTTAATTCTCTAGCAACAGGTCCAAATATACGTGTTCCTTTTGGTGTTTTGTCTTCTTTTATAATTACAGCTGCATTTTCATCAAATCTAATGTATGAACCATCTGCTCTTCTTATTGGTTTTTTAGTTCTAACGACAACAGCTTTTACAACATCACCTTTTTTTACAACTCCACCTGGTGTTGCTGTTTTGACAGATGCAACTATTATATCTCCGATTCCTGCTGTTTTTCTGTATGAACCACCTAAACATCTGATACACATAATCTCTTTAGCACCTGTATTGTCAGCTACTTTTAGTATTGATTGTTGTTGTACCATTCCTGTATCCTCCTTATTTTATTTAATCGATTAGTTCTAAATTTTTATATTAGAACTCTATTTTATAACTGCCTTTTCTACTATTTCAACTACTCTCCATCTTTTATCTTTAGAAAGAGGTCTAGTTTCCATTACTTTAACTTTATCTCCAACTTTGCAGCTATTATCTTCATCATGAGCCTTTAAAGTATATGTTCTTTTTACTATCTTTCCATAAACCTTATGTCTAACTTTTCTCTCAACAGCTACTACAACAGTCTTATCCATTTTATCAGATGTAACTGTTCCTAGCATAACTTTACGAAGATTTCTTGTTTCCATCTAGATTTCTCCTTTCTTTTCTGCAATCTTTCTTTCAGTTAAAACAGTATTTATTCTAGCTATATCTTTCTTAACTTCCTTTATTTTCATAGGATTATCTAAACCATTTGTAGCTAGAGTAAATTTTAATTTAAATAATTCTGTTTTTAATTCACCTAGTTCTTTTTCTAATTCAGGTGAAGACATTTCTTTTATTTTATTTATTTTCATTATTTTCACCCTCCTCGGCATTTTCTTCTCTTACTACGAATTTAGTTTTTACTGATAACTTATTCATAGCCAAGCGTAAAGCTTCTCTTGCTGTAGCTTCTGAAACACCAGCAATTTCGAACATAACTCTTCCTGGTTTTACAGCTGCTACCCAAAATTCTGTAGCACCTTTACCTTTACCCATACGAGTTCCAGCAGGTTTTCTTGTTATTGGTTTGTCTGGAAATACTTTTATCCAAACTTTACCATCTCTTTTCATATAACGAGTCATTGCAACTCTGGCAGCTTCTATTTGGTTTCCTGTTATTAATCCAGCTTCAACAGCTTGAATACCATATTCACCGTTAGTAACTTTATTTCCTCTAGTTGCCTTACCTCTATTTCTACCTTTTTGCATTTTTCTATATTTTGTTCTTTTTGGCATTAATGGCATTATGCTTCTCCTCCTTCCATTTTCTTTGTTGGAAGAACTTCTCCTTTATATATCCATACTTTAACACCGATTTTTCCATATGTAGTATTTGCTTCTGCGAATCCATAATCGATATCTGCTCTTAATGTTTGTAATGGTATATTTCCTTCTTTATAGAATTCAGTTCTTGCCATATCTGCACCACCTAATCTTCCAGATACTGCAGTTTTGATACCTTGTGCACCTGATTTCATAGTTTTTTGCATACATTGTTTCATTGCACGTCTGAATGAAATTCTTCTTTCTAGTTGAGAAGCTATATCTTCTGCAACTAATGTAGCATCTAAGCTAGTATTTTTAACTTCTATAACATTTATGTTTACATCTTTACTGATTAATTTTTTTATTTCATTTTTTAGATTTTCTGCGCCAGCTCCACCTTTTCCTATTAATATTCCAGGTTTAGCTGTGTAAACATTTACTTTAACCATTTTAGCTGTTCTTTCAATTTCAACTTTAGAAATTCCAGCCTCATATTCTTTTTTCTTTAAATATTTACGGATTTTTTGGTCTTCTACTAAACAATCTGCAAAGTCAGTTCCCTCTGCATACCATTTAGAGCTCCAATCTTTGATTATTCCTAATCTTGCTCCTGTTGGGTGTACTTTTTGTCCCATACTTCTTAAGCCTCCTTTAAAACTATTGTTATATGACTTGTTCTTTTTCTAATTCTTACTGCTGAACCTTTAGCTGCTGGTCTAATTCTTTTTAGAGTTGGACCTTGATTTGCATAAATTTCAGATATATATAAATTTTCATGTTTCATATCATGATTATTTTCAGCATTAGCAATTGCTGATTTTAATAATTTTTCAATGATTTCTGAAGATGCTTTTGGCGTAAATTTTACTATTGCTAAAGCTTCGTCTACTTTTTTTCCTCTTATTAAATCTGCAACAATCTTTACCTTTCTTGAAGATATTCTTGCATATTTAAGAGTAGCTACTGCTTGTAATTCTTCCACTATTAACTACCTCCTATTATTTTTTATTTGTTGTTGTTTTTTCTCCTGCATGACCTTTAAATGTTCTTGTAGGAGCAAATTCACCTAATTTATGACCGATCATTTCTTCTGAAATATAAACTGGAACATGTTTTCTTCCATCATGTACAGCTATTGTATGACCAACCATTTGTGGATATATAGTAGAAGCTCTAGACCATGTCTTTAAAACTTCTCTTTTATTTTCAGCATTCATAGCTTCAATTCTTTTTAATAACTCTGGAGCTACAAATGGTGTTTTTTTACTTGATCTTGACATTTTTTATCTCCTTCCTATAAGGTTTGCAAATTATACTTGGTTGCTATATTAATATTCTTGCATAATAATAGCAACATGTTTTCTATTTATTAAAGTAATTCCGTCTTAGAAGCTTTAAAAAAACTTCTAAGCGTTTATCTAAATTACTTTCTTCTCTTAACGATAAATTTATTTGTTCTGCTCTTTTTATTTCTAGTTTTATATCCAAGAGCTGGTTTACCCCAAGGTGTTAATGGTCCAGCGTGTCCGATTGGAGCTCTACCTTCACCACCACCATGAGGGTGATCTACTGGGTTCATTACTGATCCTCTAACTTCTGGTCTCCATCCCATGTGTCTTTTTCTTCCTGCTTTACCAATTTTAACATTTTCATGGTCAGCATTTCCTATAACTCCTATAGTTGCTCTACAATTTGCTAAAACTAATCTCATTTCTCCAGAAGGTAATCTTACATGTGCATATTTTCCTTCTTTTGCCATAAGCTGTGCACTTTGTCCAGCAGCTTTTACGAGTTTTCCACCTTGGCCTGGATTTAACTCTATATTGTGGATTAAAGTTCCAACTGGAATACTGTTAATTTCCATACAATTTCCTGGTTTAATATCAGCTGTTTTGCCAGATATTACTTTGTCTCCATCTGTTAATCCTTGTGGAGCTAATATATATGACTTTTCGCCATCATCATATTGAATTAACGCTATATTTGCGCTTCTGTTTGGATCATATTCGATTCCAATTACTGTAGCTTGGATTCCGTCCTTTTTACGTTTGAAATCCATTATTCTATATTTTTGTCTATTTCCTCCACCTTGATGACGTACTGTTATTCTACCATATGAGTTTCTTCCTGCTTTTTCTTTCTTTACTGTTAATAATGATTTTTCAGGTGTCTTCTTTGTAATCTCATTGTAGTCTAATACTGTCATGTTTCTTCTTGATGGAGTATATGGATTAAATCTTTTTGTTGCCATTTTTTATTTTCCTTTCTCTTTTTATTTTGCGGATTTTTCCTGTTCCACTTCAGATAAAATTTATTTTCCGAGTTGTCTCTCGATATTTATTAATGAATTCATTTTTTGTATTTTTAATAAACTCTATATTTTTATTAAGCAATATTATACTCCTGTAAATTCACTAATAGAATCTTTATATTTCTTAGATCCTTTAATTTCTTTTCCACCTTTACCTAAATATTTAGCGTCTGATGGATTTGTATCAATTGTAACTATTGCCTTTTTCCAATCAGATGTTTTTCCTTGATGATATCCAACTCTTTTCTTTTTACCATTGATATTCAATGTGTTAACTTTTAAAACTTTAACTTCAAAAAGTTTTTCAACAGCATTTGCTATTTCAATTTTTGTAGCATTTTTATTTACTTTAAAAGTATATTTTCCTTCTTGCACAGCATCATTACTTTTTTCAGTAACTACTGGAGCTATTATTATTTCTTCTGGTGTCATCTTAAGCATACACCTCCTCTAATTTTTTAACAGTGTCTAGTGTTAAAACTAAATTAGAATATTTTAATAAATCATATATGTTTATTGTATTTACTAATATTGTTTTTACACCTTCAATATTTCTTGCTGATGCTTGAACGTTCAAGTTTTTTTCAGGAATTATAACTAATGTTTTTCCTTCAACTTTTAAATCATTAAAAGCTTTTACCATTGATTTAGTTTTAATTTCTGCTAATTCTAATTTATCAACAACTGTTAATTTCTTTTCTAATACTTTAGAACTTAATACAGATCTTATTGCTAAACGTTTTTCCTTCTTGTTAACTGTATATTTATATGAACGTGGTTTTGGTCCTAATGCTATACCACCTTTAATCCATTGTGGAGCACGAATGCTTCCTTGTCTTGCACGTCCTGTTCCTTTTTGTCTCCATGGCTTTCTTCCACCACCACGAACTTCTGCTCTTGTTTTTGTGCTTTGTGTTCCTTGTCTTTGATTAGCTAAGTAATTTACAAGCACACTATGTACTATATTTTCATTTGGTTCAATTCCAAATACATTCTCATTTAGTTCTACACTACTTACTTTTTTACCTGTTATATCATATACGTCTACCTTTGGCATCTCGTATTCCTCCTTCCTTATACATTTGCCTTAACGGCTGTTTTTATTTTTAAGATAGCTCCCTTGCATCCTGGCACACTACCTTTTACTAATATTACGTTTTTGTCCATATCGACTCTTATAACATCTAAATTTTGAATTGTAACAGTTACATTACCCATATGTCCTGGTAGCTTTTTACCTTTAAATACTCTACCTGGTGTAGATGTTGGTCCCATTGAACCTGGTCTTCTATGGTACATTGAACCATGTCCCATTGGTCCTCTATGTTGTCCATGTCTTTTTATAACACCTTGGAATCCTTTTCCTTTTGATGTTCCTTGAATATCTACTTTTTCTCCAGCTTGGAATATATCAGCTTTTATTTCATCTCCTACTTTTATATTTGAGATATCATCTAATCTAAATTCTCTTAGATGTTTTTTTGCATCTAATTTTGACTTTGCAAAATGTCCCATTTCTGGTTTATTTATTTTTTTTGCTTTAACTTCTCCAAATCCTAATTGAATTGCATTATAACCATCTGTTTCAATAGTTTTAATTTGTGCAACAGTGCATGGTCCTGCTTCGATAACTGTTACTGGAATAACTAAACCGTTTTCATCAAATATTTGAGTCATTCCTATTTTCTTTCCTATTATTCCCTTATTCATTTATTCTTTCCTCCTATTGGCTGATTCGCTGATATTTTAGTTTATACTGTCTAACCTTTTTATAGTTTTACTATGAAAATGCAGATAATATTTATATCAACTATTTTCATCAGCATTGGCTTTATTATTTTGTAAACATTTTCAAGCGTGTTTACTTCCGCTTTATTTAATTTTTTTATATGTAATGATTTTCCAAATTACAACTTAATTTCTATATCAACACCTGCTGGTAATCCTAATTTCATAAGTGAATCAACAGTTTTTTGTGTTGGGTAAAGAATGTCTATAACTCTTTTATGTGTTCTCATTTCAAATTGTTCTCTTGAATCTTTATCTTTGTGTGGAGAACGGATAACTGTTACAACTTCTTTCTTTGTTGGTAATGGAATAGGTCCTGAAACTTTTGCTCCTGTCTTTTTAGCAGTTTCTACTATTTTTGCAGCAGACTGATCTAAAATTGCTGGTTCATAAGCTTTGACTCTTATTCTGATTTTTTCACTTGTAACAACTGTGTTTGCCATACTAAAATTCCCTCCTTAAAATATTTTTTTATTTTAGCTTAGCAAGTTATAACTCATCCTGGTGTTTTGTTACTCTATAGTTTAAAATCCCAAATCACAGTATGATAATGGGATAAGTTTTTATTCTATAGTAAAACACGTTTGTATAGACTTTTAATCTATATCTACGGAAATATAAGATTCCTCGATTTTTTAATAACTTACCGCCTGGTCTAGCCATGACATACTCCACTGAAGTTCCCTCCAATGCCTTATATCCGTAAGGATTGTAGCCACATTCAGCTTCAACGCTAAAATTCATACGTTACTAGTATACTACGAATTTTGAGTTCTGTCAAGTATTTCCAGTTATTTTTTTTAAAGCGTGTTTAAGTGTAAATAATTTGTAATATTTAAAATATTATTATTTTTTATAATTTAAAAATTTAGCAAAAATATATAGCAACAAATCCAATAATAAATCCCAGTATATTACCCATTCCACTTATTCTACCTTTATACAAACTATTAGCCTCAGGAATTAATTCACCCGAAACTATATATAACATTGCACCAGTTGCAAAGCTTAAACACATTGCTATAATAGTTTTAGAAATGCTTCCAATTATTGCTCCAAAGAAAGCTCCAATTCCCGTTGTTACTCCTGATAATACAACATAAAAAAGAACTCTCGATATTTTCATTCCTCCATTTTTCATAGGAACTGCCATAGATATACCTTCTGGT
>CANQFW010000047.1 GCA_947599995.1 uncultured Clostridia bacterium | reverse complement strand
GCTTTATAATTAACTGTATATACTATTTTTTCATCTGTCGATAACATTATACTCTCTGCCTTTGATTTAAAAATATTTTGTATTTCAACATTGAATTTTTTTGGTATATCTTCATCTATATTTATGTATGGAATTACTACATTAATTGTATAATCCCCTTTTTGAATCTCTTTACTGAATTTAGAAAATAATATATCATTTTCTTCTATCTTCTTTACATTTATTTGTGTATCATCCAACACTTCAAAATCATTTGTAAATACACTATTAAAATTACTCTCAAGCTCTGAATAATCATCATTTTCTTCAGTTATTCCAAAAATCACACCTAATTTTTCTTCTTTAAAAAATTGTAAATATACCGCTACACCAATTACAATAATACATATTATAACTATAACAACATATAGTGCTTTTTGCTTAGTATTCTTAGGTTCTTCTAAAACAGGTCTCATTTGCATCTCCCCCACTTTTTTTATTTTTCATATACTATATTTGATTTATTTTTACAGAATATTTTATGTATAAATTTTATAATTTTTATTTTTATTTTTTTGTACCAAGTTAGATTGTCGTACAATATTGGTAAATTTTTATTTGTTTCTAAATAATGCAAAATGTCTTGATCTATATCATTTTCAACATATACTTTATCAAATATTTTTTCATTCCAATACTTTTGTGCAATCCAAGCAAGAATTGCATATGTCTCTTCTTTTAGGTTTTGTTCCTCTAATGGTATTTCCTTTGAAATTTGAGGCTTATATTCAGGATTCGATTTATTTTTTATTAACTCTACAAATTCCATAGGTAACTTTTCAAGTTTTTCATCACTTTCTATTAACTTTAAGACCTCTATTACCTCTGAATACACATTTGACATATCTTTATTTTCTATGTTTATTTTTTCTTCCATATAGATCCTCCTATTTTATCTTTTGCCTTACATATTCATATATTATTATACCTGCCGCAACAGAAGCATTTAAACTTTCTGTTTTTCCAAGCATAGGTATTATTACTTTATTTGTTGCTAAATTTTGTATTTCTTCAGAAACTCCATTAGCTTCATTTCCTATAACTATTACACTTTTTGAATAATTTACATCATATATAGTTTTATTTGCATCTAAAGACGTTACAATTATATTATATCCCTTATCTTTTAAAATTTCTAGACTTTTTTTCAAATTTTTACATTCTACTACATTACTTCTAAAAATTGCTCCCATTGTAGAACGCACAACCTTAGAGCTGTAGCAGTCAACAGTACCTTTTGATACAAGAACATTTTTTATATTTGCACTGTCTGCAGTCCTTAAAATAGTGCCTAAATTTCCGGGGTCTTGCAAATCACATAATGCAATTAGAATTTCTCCGTTCATCTAAATAATCATCATTTCGTATATTCTTTTCAATAATGGCGAGTACTCCTTGTGGGGACCCAACTTCAGTCATTACTTTGAAAATACTATCAGGTACACAAACAAATGAATTTTCACCTATACATTTATTATAAAAATCATCTATTTTATTATTTTGTATATAGCTTTGGCTAAAAACAATTTTTTTTATTTTCGCATTTTCATTTATAGCCTCTTTTACCATTTTTGTACCTTCTACAATAAATTCATTAAATTCATCTCTATACTTTTTTTCTTTTAGTTTTTTTATATGTTTTATTAAATTATTATCCTTACTTGAAATATTTTGCATAAATGCTTTGCTCCTTGTATAAATTTTAATTTTAATGCATTTTATTTTTAATTATGAAAATCACCTATGTTTTTAGTCCTTTTTTAATTATCAAAATAGTTGCTAACTCCTTGTAAATCTCTAAATCCATTTTGTCTCAAAATTTCATATGTTATTATTGCAACAGAATTAGAAAGATTGAGTGATCTTAAAGTTGGAAGCATTGGAATTCTTATAGTTTTTGAATTCAAATACCTTTTAAGTAGCCATTCTGGAAGCCCTTTTGTTTCTTTTCCGTATAATACAAACACTTCTTCCATTTCTGAGTAGTCCATATCTGTATATTTTGTTTTTCCCTTTGTTGTTGCAAAAAACATATTATTGTCTTCTGGCCTATATTTATTTAAAAAAGCTTCTAAGGAGTCATGCTCTTCAATTTCAAGCTTATCCCAATAGTCTAATCCAGATCTTTTTACTGCTTTTTCAGATATATCAAACCCCAAAGGATGTACTAAATGCAATTTAGCACCTGTAATTGCACATGTTCTTGCAATATTACCTGTATTTTGTGGTATTTCTGGTTCAACCATTACAATATTAATTTTCACTTTAAATTTCATTCCCTTCAAAATATTATTTTTACTTATGCTTCATCATCAAGCTTTAGAACTGACAAAAAGGCCTCTTGAGGCATTTCGACCTTACCAATTTGACGCATTTTTTCCTTACCCCTTTTTTGTTTTTCTAAAAGCTTTTTCTTTCTTGTAATATCTCCACCATAACATTTAGCCAAAACATCCTTCCTAAGTGCAGAAATAGTTTCTCTGGCAATAATTGTTCCTCCAATGACAGCTTGTATTGGAATTGTAAATAAGTGTCTTGGAATTACTGTTTTTAATTTTTCTACCATCTTTCTTCCTCTTGTATATGCCATATCTTTATGAACTATAAAAGAAAGTGCATCAACAGCTTCTCCATTTACATGTATATCAAGTTTAACAAGTTTAGCTGGTCTATATTCTTTAAACTCATAATCAAATGATGCATAACCTTTAGTTTTAGATTTCAAGTTATCAAAAAAGTCATATATTATTTCGTTAAGAGGCATTTCATATACTAAAGTTACTCTATTTTCATCTAAATATTGCATATCTATATACAAACCTCTTCTATTTTGACACATCTCCATTATTCCACCTACATAATCTTTTGGCGTTAAAATATTTGCAGTAACTATAGGCTCTTCCATATAATCTATTTCATTTTGTGTAGGTAAATCTCCTGGATTATAAATATCTAAAATTTCTCCATTTGTTTTATGTATTTTATAAATAACTGATGGAGCTGTTGTAATTAACTGTAGATCAAATTCTCTATCCAATCTTTCCTCTATTATTTCCAAATGCAAAAGTCCTAAAAATCCACATCTAAATCCGTACCCTAATGCATTTGACGTTTCTTGTTCAAATTCTAAAGCAGCATCATTTAACTTTAATTTTTCTAACGCAATTTTAAGAGCTTCATATTGACTTCCATCTACCGGGTAAATTCCACAATATACCATTGGTTGGACTTTTTTATACCCTTTCAATGGCTCTAAAGCTCTATCATTATTTAGAGTTATCGTATCTCCAACATGTATCTCCGACAAGCTTTTTATACTAGCTGCAATATACCCTACTTCTCCAGCTTTTATTTCGCTTGCAGACATATATGAACCTGGAACAAAATATCCTACTTCTGTTACTGTAAATACCTTTTTCGATGCCATAAGAAGGATTTCATCTCCAACCTTTACCCTTCCATCCATAACTCTTACATAAGCCACTGCACCTTTGTAATTGTCATAATATGAGTCAAAGATTAAACATTTAGTTTTATTATTTTCATCACCTTTAGGTGCTGGCAAATCTTTTACAATTCTTTCTAAAACCTCTTCTACATTCAATCCCGTTTTAGCAGAAATGCATGGTGCATCCATTGCCGGAATTCCTATTATCTCCTCTATTTCTTTTTTTACTTCATCTGGTCTACTACTAGGCAAATCTATTTTATTTATAACCGGCAAAATCTCTAAATTATTATCTATTGCTAAATATACATTTGCTAGTGTTTGAGCTTCAACTCCTTGTGTAGAATCTACAATTAAAATAGCTCCATCACATGCGGCTAAACTTCTCGATACCTCATAATTAAAGTCTACATGCCCGGGGGTATCTATTAAATTCAATGTATATTCATTTCCATCTTTTGCCTTATATTTCATTCTTACAGATTGTGCTTTTATTGTTATACCTCTTTCGCGCTCTATTTCCATATTATCTAATACTTGTGCTTCCATTTCTCTTTTAGATAATACTCCAGTAAGTTCTATTAATCTATCAGCTAATGTCGATTTTCCATGGTCTATATGTGCTACTATACTAAAATTCCTTATATATTTTTTATAATTTTCCATTGTTGCCTCCTTTTAACCTTGTAATAAAAGCTTTCATTTGTGTTCAACTTTCTATATCTACAAAATACGACTTTCCAATATAGCAATAATTTTATCCACACATGTAATTACAAAAGTTTCTTTATACCTTGGAATATCTAAAGTAACCGGCCACATGTGTTTCTTAATAATATCCTTTTCCCTTTCATTTAAATTTGTTATTTTCATTGCATTCTCTAAAGCGGTGTTTCCATGAGTAAATGCATGATGTCCTTTTCTTCCATTTTGTCGTTTTCTCCAATCATATAAGAACAGGTCATGAAGCAATCCCGCTCTTGCAACTGATTTATAGTCTAAATTATGTTTTTTACAAATTAAATAAGAATTATAGGAAACAAATAAGCAATGGTCAAAACAACTAATATTAAAATGTTGCCTATATTCTTTCATTTTTAAAACTGTTTCATTGATAATTAAATCTTTAATTATATTCATATATTCTTTATCTGCAAAAATTTTATCTTTATCTGTACACATATACTTTACCTTTTTATTAACATTCTAAATATTTTATAATATTCTTGGCAGCATCTCTTCCTGATTTTGCAGCCCATGCTACAGTTTGCTTTGATCCAACTAGATCTCCGCCTGCAAATATTTTGTCATTTGAAGTTCTACTAAATTCGTCAATTTCTATATTTTGCCATTTATTTAATTTTAAATTTAAATTTGTAACAAAATCCTCTGTCTTTGACCCCAGTGCCATGACTACCCCATCTGCTTCTATTATGTAATTACTTCCTTCTATTTCAATAGGTGATAATCTTTTATCGTCATCTTTTTTTATTAGCTCAGTCTTAATTAACTCTATTTTTTCTACTTTTGTATTTCCCAATATTTTAACAATATTAGTTTTAAATAGAAACTCTATATTTTCATTTTTGGCATCTAAGTATTCTTTTTCCTCAGCTGGCATTTCATTTTGGCTTCGTCTATATACCACAATTACTCTTTTTGCCCCCAATCTTTTTATGGTTCTAGCAGAATCCATTGCAACATTTCCTCCACCAATAACTGCAATTGTTTTTCCTTTGTAGTCGGGATGTAAATTATATTCTAAAAGTTCATTTCCACCATAAACACCTTTAAGATTTTCTCCCTCAATTCCCATTTTTATAGATTTATTTGCGCCAAAAGATAGAAATATTGCGTCATACTTATTTTCTAAATCCTCCAAATATAAATTTCTGCCTAACTCCATATTGTAGTTAACTTTAATTCCTAATTTTATAATTTTGTTTACAGTTTCTTCTACAATTTGTTTCTGAAGTCTAAAGTCAGGAATTCCGTGCACAAGTAAGCCTCCTAGATAACCATATTTTTCATATATTGTAACATTTATATTCTTCCTTGCTAAAAATGCTGCACATGTTAAACCTGCTGGACCTCCTCCAACAATTGCAACTTTTTTATTTGATAGTTTTTCATCTTCTAGGCTATATATTGAAAATGGAATATCATAATTTTCCTTAATTGCAGTATCTCCTATATAAGCTTCCAACTCTCCTATGCTTACTGCTTCTCCTTTTATTCCCCTAACACATGCACCCTCACATTGTTTTTTATGTGGGCATATCCTTCCACATATTGCCTGTAAAACAGTCGTCTCGCATAATGTTTCGTATGCTTCTTTATATCTTTCTTCTTTTATTTTATTTATAAACAATGGTATATTGTTGCCTAAAGGACATCCTTTATTCGAACATGGCTTTAATTTACAATTTAAACAATAATTTGATTTCTCCATTATTTCTTCTTCCATAAATATAAATCTTCTCCTCTTTTTTAATATAACTTTTTCTATTTTTTAAATTCTAAATGATAATTATATTATTTTTAAACAAATTGGTGTAATAAGAAATTAATAGCATAAAATGTTTATTACTATTTTAACTAATTTTTTTCTATTTCTTTTAGTTTATTTACTACCTGTTTTAAATCATAAATAAAATCAACCTTTTTGGTCTCATCTCTTAAAAGAGCAGCTGGATGCCATGTAGGCATATATAGTATTCCTCTTTTTTCTTGCCAGATCCCTCTTGATTTCGAAATCATCTTTTCCTTTCCAAGTATTGTTTGAAGTGATATTCTCCCTAATAAAACTATTATTTTAGGTTTTATTATAATTACTTGATTTCTTAGATAATTTATACAGAATCCAATCTCATCTTGTTCAGGGTCTCTGTTGTGAGGTGGCCTGCATTTTACAATATTTGCAATATAAACATCCTCTCTTTTTATTCCTACAACATCAAATGCATTGTTCATAAGTTTACCTGCTTTTCCAACAAATGGCCTTCCTTGAAGATCTTCATCCCCTCCGGGCCCTTCACCTATAAACATTACTTCTGCTTTAATATTTCCTTCTCCAAATACAGTATGTTTTCTTGTGCTACTTAATTTACAATTTTTACATGCATCTACTTTTGCTTTTAATTCTTCTATATTTTCGTACATATTGTTTCTCCGTTTATTATTGAATTAATCATATATTATTATACTATTTTTATATTATAAAGTCAAAGTTTTTTGGGTCCAAAAAATTATAAAGATAATTAATTTATTGCTAAAATTAGTTATAGCAGAGTTAAACAACTCTGCTATTATCTTTCTATTTAACAAGTTATCTTTTTTCGTATTCCTAGTCCATCGCCATCACAAATTAATGTTTCAATTCTTTTGTTTGTTGTTTTTTCTGTGGTAGTTATTTTTAAGGATTCAATAAAACTATGTTTCTTATCTTCCTTTACTATAATTTTAGGTTCTACTAATTTTTTAACTTCATCTTGTTTAATAAATATATTTTTTATCCATAAAATCATTTTCCTTATAATATTCATCTTTCTTCCCCCTGCTCAGCTATTATTTTACCAGAGCTCTTTGATAAATCTATATCTTCTTTTGATTGCTCTTTAGTTTCCCATGGTCTAATACCGTTCATTCATTTTTAAATCTTCTTCATAACATTCATATTGTTTTTTAAATATCTCTTGAGGAACTTCTATAAACCTTCCTTCATCCTTATTAGCAAAGTAAAATCTCTTTCCTAATTCGTTTGAATCAATATAAACATATATAACCGGTATTTTCTCTTTGTCTTCCCTATTATATACTCTATTTACAACACATTTATTAAAATTCAAATTTTTATTACTTAAGAGTATATCATTTAAAATGCTCATACTTGAATTTTGACAGGTTGTAAATTCTGGGCAAGCCTGCTTTAGTAATAAAAATTGTTTACTAATATTTTGTTCTGGTTGATTTGCATAAAACTCATCTAATAGTTCTGATTTTTCTATTAAATCTTTTATTGGAAATTGACCATCTCTATCTGCCAAACCAACACTTGTAAATAATTTTCTTAAGCTTTGTTCATCTAAATTTAGAGTTGCATCTTTCAATTGTTCATCATTCTTATGACAATTATGGTCTTTACCTTTGATATCAATATCGTTTTTTCTTGCTTGTTCATAACTTACACAAAAATTATCCGGCTTTGCATTAAATCTATGACTTGCCAAATTCCATGTTGGATCTAGTATAGTATTTCCCTTTGCAATTTCTCCATTTGCTAGTGGAAGTTCAATATTCTTAATTTTTAAGAATGCATGTGTGTCACTACCTATAATTTCACTTTCTATGCCAACTCTATTAAGCATATATTGTTCTACTTTTGATATTCCATTACAAACACCATAACCAGAACTAATTATTTTCCACAAAGCTCTAGAATCTGCACTATTAAATACTTCAGTTCCAAAGTCAGGACTATAACTTATTTTTTTCCCTATTTCGTAATCTATTACCGCCATTTTTTGCGCTTTTGAATATTCTGGATTTAGATTATCGATTATTGAATTTATCCATTCTTCTGCTTCTTTATATTCTGTAGCATTTGAATTATATGTTACAGTATCATCTAGTCTACTATATACTTTCAAATGAGGACAAATATCGCAAAGTTTTATAAATTTAGCTCTTTGTTGTTCCGTAAATTCTTCAGGATTTATACTGATAAAATTATCCAATCCACGATAGTCTTCTAAATTTCTTTCTAAATCCAAAATAACTGTACCATATTCTGTTGTTTGTATACTAAGTGCTGATTTACATTCTTCTGGTAAGTTTGTTGTATCAATGCTCTGTTTAACATCTGTTTTTAGCATAGCTAATATTTCTCTTTTTTCACTTAATGTTAAATCAATGTTTTCTAAATTTTCTACAAATTCTTTTTGCTGTTTGCTATCTAATTCATGTATAATTTCATAAGGATGCAATCCTTTTTCACTACAAAATTTTTTATGTTCTACTAAAAATTTACTCAAAGTTTTAATATCTAATGTTTGTAATATACTAGTAATATTAGATCTACTAAAGTCTTTTTCCTTCATTAATATATCTAATTTATGACTATTACAATACGTCTTTAATATTTCAATTTTCTGATGATTCGCAAATTTATATATTCCTATTACTTTATCTTTTTCTTCTTCACTTGATAATCCTTTTACTAAGTCTATAATTTGAAAATCTGTTAAATGTAATTTATTTTTAATTAAATCTATATCCATTAATATTTTTGATTCTTCATTTTCACTTAAACTTGATACAATATTCTTTAGTTGAATATTAGCAATTTTATATTTTTTTATAAATTCTTGATTATATAATAATTGTTGTTTTACATTATCACTCAACTTTTTTATAATATTCGATATTTGATAACTTTCGAAACCATTCATAATTTTATCATTATTCATCATTTGCAATACTATATTCTCATCCGAAACAAGACCAATTATTCCACCTTTTACCTTGGCATTATATTGCATAAAATGCGAATATTCAAACAATTTCAATTTCTCTTCATCACTCAAAAAATCACTAATTAAATCAAAAAGTTCTATTGCATTGAACTTATATTTATTTAATGTTTCTCTACTCCCAAATATACTTAATTTATCGTCGGATTGTTCTAATAAATTTCTTAAATCTTGAGCGTTCATTGCTCCCCCTTATTTGTGTATACAATTTTTATCTTTCATTATGTTTATATTATCATATGTTTGCAAAAATTTAAACTATTTATAACAATATTTTTAATTATTAATATTCAACATAATATCTGTTCTAATGTGAAATCAAAAAAATATATTTCTAGATTTTCAGATTCTACTCCTAGATTCATATCATTTTCACCTTATAAATCAAATCTTAAGAAATCTTTGATAATAACTTAATTTAGCTTCACTATGGCTTTACACTTTCTAATCTACTTCTCATTTGATTCATCTCAATTTAATTGTAACATTTCGACACATTATTTGCAATAATCTTTGACTTTATTTGTAGCATTTTTTGATATTTATAATAAATTTATATATTATTTATGGAATGTGCCAAAATTGACACTTTCCATATTACTTTTTCCTCAAGCTTTTCTTATTTTCTTTTTCTAAAAGACTTGAACTACTTATGAATCAAATGCTAGAAAAAAATCCTATTGATGAAAATTTGAAAAATACTGACCCTTTAAAATGGACTGGACTTATGAATAATTATAAGCATTCAATTGAAGAAATTATATATAAAGAATTTATATACTGTTAAAACTAAAATGAGAAATCCTTTCTTATTGGGATTTCTCAATAATTTTATTATTCTTCATTTTTGTCTTTTTCATGTTGTAAATTAAATATTGTTTTTTGGTTTTCTATTTCTGCTCTAAGTTCTTCTTCAGTTGGTAGATATAATTTATATTTTGTTGCAAATAATTGCTCATTGCCTTTTAAAATAGAATATTTTGCTATATCGCTATCAGTTTCTGAACATAATAAAATTCCAATTGTAGGATTATCTTCTTTTGATTTTTTTAGTTCATCATACATTCTTACATACATATCCATTTGACCAACATCTTGATGTGTTATCTTTTTAGTTTTCAAATCAATTAACACAAAGCATTTTAAAATATAATTATAGAATACTAAGTCAATAAAATAATCTTCCTTTTCTGTATGAATATGTTGTTGTCTTGCTACAAAGGCATAACCTTTTCCAAGCTCCATTAAAAATTTCTGTAAATTGTTTATTATGCTAGTTTCTAATTCTGTTTCAGTAAACTCGCTATCTAATGAATATCCAAGAAATTCTGCTATTACTGGATTTTTTACAAATTCTAGTTTATTTATTAAATAATGTTCTTTATTTTTTTCTTTCATTTCTTGAATTACAGGCTCTTTGACTTGTGATTTCAATAGTCTATAATAATATTGTGAAGAAATATTTCTTTGCAAAGTTCTAGTACTCCACATTTGGTCAAAAGCTTCTTTTTCATACCAATCTCTAGCTTGTTTATCAAAAACTTGTAATAATGTTCTATAATGTGTCCAAGACAACAACATTCCAGATTGTCGACTCAGTGCGTCGACAATTTGTGGAAAATTTTTGTAAAAACTTAAAAATCGATACAAATTACTTCTATCAAAGCCTTTACCATATTCTTTTGTAAGTTCTTTAGATAATTTTTTTATTACTTCTATTCCATAATCTGCTCTATCATTTCCTTTTAATTCTTCTTCTGCAATCCTATATCCAATTAGCCAGTTTCTTTCTACTAATGCAATATTAACTGATTGATATGCATAATTCTTCGCAGAATCTATGATAGAACAAACGTCTTCTAATACATTATCTGTATTTTGATATTTAATAATCATTGAATTATT
>CANQFW010000046.1 GCA_947599995.1 uncultured Clostridia bacterium | reverse complement strand
ATTATTCCAAGTGTTACTCCTATTGTAACGCCAGATGCAGTCCCTACTAGTATTCCATTTTTCCAGCCTAGTAATAAAACAATAAATATTGAAAGTACATTTTTTACTGAAAATCCAAAAATTCTAAAGTCCCCAAAGCAACATAACGAAATTGCTAATAGTAAACTGGTGCCTATTACTTCCTCAATTGAAAAAGCCCTTCTTTCGTTAAAATCTACTAAAACAATTAATGAGTTAACAAATATTTTGTAAAAAACAAATGTTATTATTGTAAATGTTATAGCAAGAAGAAGGTCATATAACATAAATCCTGACATGAAAACTTTAATTATATTTACTAGTAAGGATGCGATTACTAATCTTCTTCCTAATTTTGTTTTTTCATTTTTATCTATCTCATTATATCTAGGCTCTTTAATCAGAAAACTTGCAAAGAATATTAATAGTGTAACTATGTAACAGGGAATACTTGCTCCTCCTGCGCCTACAATATTACCAATTAAACCTGCAAGTATTATTGCAACTACTGGTATTTCGCTTGCTGCAGCAGCAGCTACTATTGCTAGACTAAATGGAGATATTTCTTGTGTCATATTTACTGTTGATGCCATAAATGTTACTATATATAACAATATGTATTTCTTTGAGAATACATTGGCCAATATACTTGTTTTCTTTTTAGCTTCTTCTTTTGTATTTCTAAACATCTTATCTTGTATGTTTCGAAACATTTTTACCACCTCTTCTTTTTTTAATAACATTTTACTATTTGTCTTTTGATTTTTTTGTCTTTTTTAGTATGTTAGTTAAAAAAAGTTTTCTACATATATCGCCTTTTTTGTATTACCAACTTTTACTTTATTTATTTTTTGATTTATATTTTATTATATATTGTCGAAAAATACAAGTTTTTAACAATATTTTATTTATTTTTTATTTTCCAAAATTATATTTACTTTTTTACTTGATGTTTTTTATTTTCTGGTGTCCAAATCTCTCCAACTTTTGGTTTATTCCAAGATATATATTCACATTTTTCAGGATTATTTTCGCACACATAAAATTTTCTTCCTCTTCTTGATTTTTTAACAATAACTTTTCCTCCACAACATGGGCATGGAACATCAATTGCTTCTATAATTGCCTTTGTATTTTTGCATTCCGGATATCCTGGGCATGCTAGAAAGTTTCCAAATCTTCCAAATTTATATACCATTTTTCTTCCACATTTTTCACATACTACATCTGACTCTTTTTCTTTTATTTCAACATGTTCAAGTTCGTTTTCTACTTTTTCTACTTCTTTTATAAAGGGTTCATAAAATTCTCTAATTACATTTTTCCATAGCTCATTTCCTTCGGAAATTTGATCGAATCTGTTTTCTATGTTTGCTGTGAATTCTTCGTTAACTATATCTGTAAAGTTCTCTGTTAGGATTTTATTTACTATTCTTCCAAGTTCTGTTGGCACAAGTTGTTTTTGTTCCTTTTCTATATATCTTCTCTCTAGAATTGTTGTTATTGTTGGTGAATAAGTACTTGGTCTTCCTATTCCTTTTTCTTCTAGTGCCTTTACTAAACTTGCTTCTGTATATCTTGCAGGTGGTTCTGTAAAGCTCTGCTTAGGCCTTATTTCATGTTTTTCTAACTTTTCATTTTCTTCTAGACTTGGAAGCATTCCTTTTTCTTCTTCTTTTGCTTCATCTGTTCCTTCTATATATAATGTCATAAATCCTTTAAACTTTAAATTTTGCCCGCTTGCTTTTAATTCATAATTGTTTGCCTTTATCGTAACTTGCATTGTGTCAAATACTGCTGATGCCATTTGGCTTGCCATAAATCTATTGTAAATAAGCTTATATAATTTATATTGATCTGATGATAAATATTCTTTTATATCATCTGGAGTAAGTTCAATATGAGCCGGTCTTATTGCCTCATGCGCATCCTGTGCATCTTTATTTGTTCTATAATATCTATTTTCGTAGTATTTTTCTCCATATGTGTTTAATATGTAATCTTTTGCCATTTCTCTTGCTTCATTTGATATTCTTGTTGAATCTGTTCTCATGTATGTAATAAGTCCTGTATGACCACTTGGTAATTTTATTCCTTCATATAATCCCTGAGCAACAGACATAGTCTTTTTTAATGTAAAATTAATTTTTCTTGATGCTTCCTGTTGCATTGTACTTGTTGTAAATGGTGGGGCTGGATTTTTCTTCTTTTCTCCCTTTTTTACTTCCTTTACTATATATTCTGCACTTTCTATTGTTTTTAAAATTTCTTCTACTTCATGTTTTGAATGAATCTCTAGTTTTTTCCCATCTTTATTTGCAACTCTAGCTTCAAAAACTTTTTTGTTATTTTGTTTTGTTAGATCAACATATATATTCCAGTACTCTTCTGGAATGAATTTTTCTATTTCTTCTTCTCTGTCTACAATTAGTTTTACTGCAACAGATTGAACACGACCTGCTGATAGTCCTCTTCTAACTTTTTTCCATAGGACTGGACTTATTTTATAACCTACTATCCTATCTAGAACTCTTCTTGCTTGTTGTGCATCTACTAAATTTTGGTCTATTTCTCTTGGACTTTTTATTGCATTTTGTACTGCGTTTTTTGTAATTTCATTAAATGTAACTCTTGTAATCTTTTTATGATCTACATCTAATAAATTTGCCAAATGCCATGCAATTGCTTCCCCTTCACGGTCAGGGTCAGTTGCAAGGTATACCTTTTTGGCTGTTTTTGCATCTTTTTTTAATTCTTTTATTAAGTTTCCTTTTCCTCTAATATTTATATATTGTGGTTCAAAATCATTTTCTATATCAACTCCAAGTTTTGACTTGGGTAAATCTCTTATGTGTCCCATTGAAGCAATTACTTTTGTATTTCCTCCCAAGAATTTTTTTATTGTATTTGCTTTCGCTGGCGACTCAACTATTATTAATTTATCTGCCATTTGCTGCTCCTTTCATTCGTAAATTTGCATTATAGATTATATATACATTTTGATTAAAAGTCAATTGTTACCATAAATTATTTAATAATAAAATTTGTTGTTTATTACTTTTTTTCTAATGTAATACATTAACTAGTAGTGCCAAAATTCAACAATTAAATTATATTAAAAGAAAATAATTATAAAAATTTATTCTAATTTATACATATAACCCAAAAGAACAAAAGCGGACATTATTTACATTTTCGCTATTTATGACATTTTAAAGTCCGCGTCTTTGTTCGTCCGCGAAAAATTGTATAACAATTTTTCTGTGGAATGCTTTATATTATAGGAAGTTCAGAGAACTTTCCTATAATATAAAAAAGGATAGTTCTTACTCTATCCCCTTCAATTTTCTTATACTAATTCTGCTATTACATCTTCTAACCCCACCGGAGTAACTTCGTTTTTTATTAATATTTTAAGTATTCTTTCTTGCTCTAGCATATTGTTTGTTACGTTTCTCAATTCCTTTGTTTCTATCTTTACATTGTCTTTTAAATACTCTGTTTTAGTAATTTCAATTCCATATTTATTTTCAACATTTTCTTCTTCTATTGATGTTTTATAATATTCTAGCTTTATGGGGTATTTTATTCCTTCATCTTGTAAACGCTCTTTATTCATAAATACTCCATCGAAAAATGTTTTCACGTTTCCCCCTTCCATCACCTTTAGCAACTATAATAATATACTACATTTTTATCATTTTTGCAATAGTTAATTTCTATTTTTATCGCATTTTTCAATATTTATCGTCATTATTCTACATAAAAAGTTATTTTTCGTCATTTTTTGTTTTATTTTGTCAAGATATTTTTTTATATTGAATATTTTTACTTTATCTAGAAATATTCCCACATAGTGAACAATTTTGGTTGAATTATTTTTCGCAATATTTTTTCCATATGCTTTACCACTGACTGTTAAAGCCGCAACTAATGCACTAACAATAAACTGAATGTTACTTGAAACTGAAAACATTTGTGAAATCCTTATAGATGCCATAGCACTTATTGCTCCACTTAATACTCCACATATATCTCCTACTACATCTGAACATACGCTTGCTACCTTTGTTGCATTTTTTATTAGCTTAATGGATTTTGTTGCACCACTTACTTTTTTAGTTGCTTTCGCATGGAAGTCACTTGGCGCTGCAACTGTAACTGCAACTCCTATAATATCAAATATTATTCCTATAAATATTACAAATATTAATATTAGTATAGCTAGGAATATATTTAATTTTGATACACCATTTGAGGAAATATATGACGATACTCCTGATAGTATAAAAGTTAATATAAAAGATTCTATTACCCATTTCAGGGAGGATTCATCTTTTTTTGTTTTTTTATTTTTCATTTTTATTGTATGATATATTTAATTTAAATATATCATACTCTCCTTTCTTTTTTTTTTACCTACTTTGAAACTTTAAATTTCGTGCCTTTAATTTATATATTTTTTTATAATACAAACAGATGGTAAAAATCTAAGTAAATTTTACGGTTTAGGTCTGGTTGAATTTCTCTATTTTCTACTATATATTACTACATAGCTGTTTCCATTTAAAGAAAACATCTAAAAAATTTAGACACCAGATCGCCACTTAAGTCCGTACCTTAATCCCTAGACTTTCATGCTTTATTAGCAAACATTCTAGAAGTTTTCCTTTAACATACTTTTACTTATTATTAGTTTCTTTTGCAATTATAGTTTCATAATTTATTTTATTAAAATACTGGCCATTACTTATAATAAAATATCAATTAATCCCAATATAATCACTCAAAACAGGCTACCATATGTATGTTGTGTCTTGGCACTCAACATAGGTTATACTTAAAATTTGCTTTTCTATTACCTTTATTATTTATAAAAAGCCCCTTTTAAGCCTCCACGAAATTAGGGAATCATATATATGCCATTACATACTACCCTAATCTCTTACTCCCTATACACACGCAAAACTGGCATTTCGCGCACATATAAAAAACTTCAACGATGTGCCCTTTAGTGGATTTTTAGCCCCACCCTCATAATAATGGTATGACTAGAATAATGCACCATCGGTTTTTATTATAACATATTTTTTTTTAGCTGTAAAGTAGTGGATTAGCTTAGTTTTTTGTCACAAATTTTAATTTTTTAGAATAATATCTATAAATAAAAGGAGGCTTTTTATGTGTGGAATAGTTGGATTTGTTAACTACAAAAAAGACTTGTCTAATGATAAAAATGTACTTAAAGGTATGACCGCTTGTCTTTCAAATCGCGGACCAGATGAGGATGGATTTTATATTAATCAAAATGTTGCTCTCGGTCACAAAAGACTTATCGTAATTGATCCTGATGGTGGTAAACAACCTATGGTAGAAAAATATACTTATGGAGAATATGCCATTGTATATAATGGGCAGATTTATAATACAAAAGAACTCAGAAATACACTTTTGGAAAACGGTTTCACTTTCAATGGGCACTGTGATACAGAAGTTCTATTAAAGGCTTATATACATTATGGTAAAGATGTTGTTTATCATTTAAATGGTATCTTTAGTTTTGCAGTTTGGAATACTAAAAATAATGAATTATTTCTGGCCAGAGACCATTTTGGTGTTAAACCTTTATTTTATACAGAATTTAGTGGTTCTTTTATTTTTGCATCAGAGATTAAAGCAATTTTCAAGTATCCCGGAATTAAAAAAATTTTAGACAGACAAGGTATTTCAGAACTTTTTGGAATTGGTCCTGCGCATACCCCAGGAACAACCGTGTATAAAAATATTTTTGAAATTGAACCTGCTCATTTTGCTGTTTATAATAAATCAGGCCTTCATATTGAAAAATATTGGTCCCTTAAAAGTATACCTCATAAAGAAAGTTTAAATGATACTTGCAGTCATTTAAAAAATCTATTAAAGGATAGTATAAGTAGGCAACTTATTTCAGATATGCCAATATGTACATTTCTTTCTGGTGGTTTAGATTCGAGCATAATTTCAAAATTCACTTCGGATTATTTAAAGGCTCAAAATCTGGCTCCTCTTGATACCTACTCTGTAGATTATGTGGATAATGACAAAAACTTTGTTAAATCGGATTTTCAGCCCAATTCTGATGGATATTATATTGACCTTATGACTGAAAATTTATATTCAAATCATCATAGTGTTGTTTTAGACACTCCTGAACTTGCAAAAGCTTTAGAACAAGCCATGATTGCAAGAGATGTTCCTGGTATGGCAGATGTTGATTCTTCATTATATTTATTTTGTAAAGAAGTAAAAAAAGAGAAAACTGTTACATTAATGGGAGAATGCGCTGACGAAATTTTTGGAGGTTATCCTTGGTTTTTTAGACAAGATGCTCTAAAATCTGGAACTTTTCCATGGTCAATTGCTATAAGTGAAAGACAGCAAATTCTAAATCCCCAAATTGCTCAAAAAGTTGATTTAAAATCTTATATAGATTATAGATATAATGAAAGTTTGAAAAATGTAGAGATTTTAGACTGTGATTCAATAGAAACTGCTGAAAAGAGAAAAATTTCATATCTTACAATAACATGGTTTATGCAAACTCTTTTAGATAGAGCAGATAGGATGAGCATGGCAAACGGATTCGAAGTTCGTGTTCCTTTTTGCGACTATAGATTAGCTCAATATATGTACAATGTGCCTTGGGAAATGAAAGCTTTAAATGGAAGAGAAAAAGGGCTTTTAAGATATATTATGAAGGGAATTTTACCTGATGAAATTGTAGAAAGAAAAAAATCTCCTTATCCTAAGACTCACAATCCTTCTTATTTAAAGGCTGTTAAAGGTATGCTTTCTGATATTATGAGCAATAAAAACGCTCCTATAAATACACTTCTTAATCGTGATTATATTTTAGAAATTTTAGAAAGTAACGGGAACGCTTTTTCTAGACCTTGGTTTGGCCAATTAATGACTGGACCTCAACTAATGGCTTACCTCTGTCAGGTGAATATGTGGCTTGAAAAATATCAGCCTGAAGTTGAAATATAATCTTTGGATTAAGGATTTTAAAAATTTATAAATTATGTACTATTTTAAAAATTGACTTATAATTTTAAAGGAGAGAATATTTCCATTCTCTCCTTCTTCTACAAGCAAAATACTTGCTTTTTGCCGGCCTAATAACTGAAGTATAATCCAGGAAAATCTGATTTTGCACCTTCACGTATATTACTCCATGCCCTCAATTCGTATACGTTTTTTAATATCTAATATACAAAATCGAGTGGTTTTTAATATGTTTATTTAATTTGGTATTTTTGTCTTTTTTATTTTTCTATACCATTCATAATTTAAGGATAATTTGCTTCAAAATTACTCTTCAACCTTTTTAAAACTATCCTTTCCAACTCCGCAAAGTGGACATACCCAATCATCTGGTAAATCTTCAAATTTTACTTCTTCTACTTCATCATCATATATATACCCACATGCTATACATTCATATTTCATTTTACTTCACCTCCTTTTCTATTTCTAAAATATTTTTAGATAATTCTTTTAATTCTTCTATATTTTTTTTACTGATAGTGGTTTTTATTGTTACAATTGGACTGCAAATATTAATATTCTTCATTTCATTAATGATTGCTTCCATACATTTTCCTGCCATAGGTGCCCATGAACCATTTTCTATTATCGCAACTTTTCTGTTTTGATAGTTTTTGTGCTTTAAATGTCTTAAAAATTTTTCCATATACGGGAATAATCCTGCATCATATGTAGGGCTTGCTACTATTAATTTATCATATCTAAAGGCATCCTCAATAGCTTCTGCCATATCTTCTCTTGCTAGATCAGATATTGAAACTTTTTTCGCACCATCTTCTTTTAGTATTTCTGCAAGCTTTTCTATTGCTTCTTTTGTTTTTCCATGAATAGAATTATATGCAATAAATACACCATCATCTTCAGGTTCGTATTTACTCCAAATATCATATTTATTTATATAATACTCTAAATTTTCCTTTAAAATTGGTCCATGTAATGGACAAATCATTTTTATATCAAGATTTGCTACTTTCTTTAGTAATTGCTGTACTTGCATACCATATTTTCCAACAATATTAAAATAATATCTTCTAGCCTCACATGCCCAATCTTCTTCTACATCTAATGCCCCAAACTTTCCAAAGCCATCAGCTGTAAATAAAATTTTCTCGGCTTGTTCATATGTAACCATTACTTCTGGCCAATGTACCATAGGGGCCATAAAAAACTGTAATTTATGTTTTCCTATATCTAGTAAATCCCCTTCTGCAACTACTGTCTTTCTATTCTCAAAATCTAAATCTAAAAACTGAGGAAACATATCAAAAGTTTTCTTATTTGCAACTATCTTCATTTCTGGATATTCATTCATTAAAATATTTATGCCTGCAGAATGATCGGGCTCTAAATGAGATACTACTAAATAATCTAATTTTTTGTCACCCAAACTATCTTTTACATTTTTAAGCCACTGATCAATTTTTCGTTTGTCAACTGTATCCATTAGTACATTTTTTTTATCTTTTATTAAATATGAGTTATATGACACTCCATTTGGAATAATATATTGACTCTCAAACAAATCTAGTGTTTTGTCATCAGCCCCCACATAAATTACTGAATCTGATATATATGACTTTTCCATTTTTTATTTCATTCCTTTCTTTATATTAAAATTATAACATAAATTTTGTTGTATGTAATATAAGTTTAAAAATGTTACTATTTATTATGTATATAAACTTGTTGATAAGGAATCTCGATTCCATTTTCATCAAACAAACACTTCACACACCTTAAGACAATTCTATTAACAGCAAGTTTTCGCTCAGGTTCGCACTCAACCTTTAGTTTATATATAATGCTTGAACTTTCAAATGCACCTACACCTATATATTTACATTCTTTAATAAATTCCGATTTTTTTGCTTCATTGCACACTTCCTCTAAAATACCTTCTATTTTTTCTAAAGGTTCTTCATAAGGTGCAGGAACATTTATATATAGACTACCTGATACATTCGTTATTTTATCAATGTTTCTATTTGCAATAAAAAATATATCATCTGTATATATATTTTTTATTTTTGTATTTCTTAGACCTATTGAAAGTACTTTACCCTCTATATCACCATATTTTATGATATCATCTACCATAAAAAAATTTTCAGATAAAATATTCATTCCCATTATTACATCTTTAAGGAGATCTTGAAAAGCTAAACCTACGATAGCACTTGCAATTCCAACTCCTGTTATTAATGAAGATACATTTATTCCATTTATCTGTAATATTAATAATACAAGCATTGTAATAAATATATACTTAATTATATTGTTTATTAGTTTTACATATGTTTCTTGCTTTGAGTTTAACTTTTTTACATTTAGATTTTTGTTTATTATTTTTTTTATAAAATTATATAATATAATTCCTGCAACAAGAGCAACTATGGATTGAACCAAAGTTGAGTTAATTAATTTCATTAATATATTCATTTTAAAAACTCACTCCCTATATTAAAATTAATTTCTTTCATTTAAATAAATTTTTTATTTCTATAATTACTTCATTGTTTTACCTATCTATATTAACACTTAGTTTTTAAATTGTAAAGCTTTTTATTTATTTTTGTATCTGTAACAAAATAAAAATATAACTAATAAAATAAATTGACTTTTCACATAATCTGTGTTATTTTATATTAGGAAAATATCAGATAGATCTTTTTCATTGAATTAATTTTTTTAAATTATATTAATTTTTAGATATAAAATAGCATAATAGTTTATTATACAGTGCAATACACAAAAAGAATTAAGGAGGCTGTTTATAATGCAAAGAAAAAAAATTGTACTTTTAGGTGGAGGAACTGGAGCTTCCACAGTTTTAAGAGGGTTAAAATATTTTCCAGTTGATATCACAGCAGTAATTACTGTTTCTGATAATGGACGTAGCACAGGTAGGCTTAGAAAAGAATTCTCAACACCTGCTGTTGGAGATATAAGACACGTTTTGAGTAATCTTTCTACATTACCTGACGAAGTAAAAAATATTATGGAATATAGATTATCTACATATAGTGATTTAAATGGTCACTCAATGGGTAATTTAATATTAACTGCATTTTATCAAGAAACCAAAAGCTTAAAAAAGAGTATTGAATATTTTAGTAAGCTTTTGAAGGTTGATCATACGGTTTTACCGTTATCTGAAGATTGCTTAACTTTAATGGGTGAAACATATGATGGAGAAATAATTGAGGGAGAAGAGGAAATCACTTTAGCACATAAACAATATAAAAAGATTTTTTATAAAGATGAACCCCACATATTTCCTGAAGTATTTACTAAAATTGAAGAAGCAGATTTAATTATTTTAAGTATGGGAAGTTTGTATACTAGCATTTTACCTCATTTAGTATGTAAAGATGTTGCAGAGTGTATAAGAAAATCTAATGCCAAAATAATGTATATATGCAATGCAATGACTCAGCCAGGAGAAACTGATAATTTTGGAGTTAGTGACCATGTAAATATTTTGGAAAAATATTTGGGAAAAGATACTATTGATAGCGTTATAGTTAGTAACACTGTATTACCTGATTATATACTAAAAAAATATTCTTCTGAAGAGCAAAAAGATTTGGTAAAAATTGATTATGATAATATGAAAAATAGAAAATATGAAGTTTTTGAAGATGACTTACTAACAACAAATAACGGAACTATAAGACACGATAGTTTAAAATTAAGTTCTATAATTTTCTCTTATTTGATGAAATAACTTATTTTAATTAATTTATAATAACGTATAGTTTGTATGTATTAACTATGCGTTATTATTTATAAAATATACATATATATTTTAACTTTAAAATAGCAAGGTGCTACAAATCT
>CANQFW010000045.1 GCA_947599995.1 uncultured Clostridia bacterium | reverse complement strand
TTTGAAGTTTAAACGCTATTGCCAAATTTGTAGCCGCTTCTGTTGTTCCATTACTACTTTGTGCTCCGCTCATCTGGCTAGTGAAAATTGTTGAAGTTTTTTTCTGTTTTTAAAATGCTTAATTTTAGATAATTAAACATTATACTCTATGTTGATTTTCATATCTTCATAGACTTCTATTCTTTTAATTAATAACTTCATAATATCATTTGTAAGTTCTTTTCCATTTTTAAAATCAATTATTATTCCTTGTAATTTTTCATCTATATTATATACATCACATATTTGTTCAAGTTCTAAAATCTTAGATTCTATTTCTTTAGTTTCATTCTTTAAAATTGTGTATTGTTCTTTAAAATCTTCTGCTAAAACTATTCCTTCAAGTTTTTTATTATACAGAACTGTAATATCGGATTCTATTTTTTTCTTTCTTTTTTTGTATTGTTCTAATAATTTGTAATTTGCATCTTTTGTTTTATATTCATTTATAACTTTTCCTGTGCATTCATCAATTTTTAACATAGATAATCTTTTACTCAAATTGTCAATTACAATATTATTTAAAGTTTTTTCTTGTATTGTATGTCCTCTATTACAGATACTTGGAAATCTATATAACATTCTGCATTTATAATACCAGCATTTTTGAGAATTCTCTAAAACTTTATCTCTTACTTTTGTTCTAGTTCTATATTTATACTGCATTCTTGATTTACAATGTCCACAATATACTAATCCTTTTAATAAGTAATCATATTTTTGCTTTGGCTTAGAAAACTTTTCTTCAATCATTTTTTGTACTAATTCATAATCTTCTTTTGAAACTAATGCCTCATGCTTACCTTCTATCATAATCCAATCTTTTCTTGGAGTCTTATTAGTGTTTTTTGTTCTGTAGTCTGTAACATACTTATTTATTATCATTTTTCCAGTATAAAATGGATCTTTCAAAATTCTGCTTATAGTATCATTTCTCCATTCATTTATAGGAACATTTTGTCCTTTATATTTTTTAGGAGTATCTATTCCTAATGAAGTTAAATGCTTTGCAATCTTACTTTGTGAATATCCTTGTATATACATTTGAAAAATAAGTTTTACATTTTCTGCTACTTTCTCATCTTTAATAACCAGATATTTATTTTCATTATCTTTTTTATAACCATAAGGCACGCAATGTTCAACATATTCTCCATTTTTCTTTTTGTTAGTTTTTACTGATTTTATTTTCTTTGAAATATCTGCTACATAATACTGATTTACTATTCCTCTAAGCATTATACTATCATCAATTTCATATCTTTCGCCACTATCAATCATCTCTGTTACTGAAATGAATCTAACATCATTATCTGGAAAAAATATTTCAGTATAATATCCTGTTTTATTTTTATCTCTTGTTAATCTACTTATGTCTTTAACTATTACCATATTAATTTTATTTGTTACAATATCAATCATTAATCTATTAAGTCCAGGTCTTGAATCTAACATTCCTGAATATCCATTATCTACATATTCCTCAACAATATTGTATTTATTCTTTATAGCATATTCTGTTGTAATCATTCTTTGAGCCTCAATACTATTGTTTTCTTGAATATCCTCATGTGAAAGTCTTAAATATAATGCTGCTTTATATTCTCTCATTTTACACCATTTCAAAAATGTTATATCTATAATTTATAAACACATTATTTTCTATATCCACTTCCACATTGTAAATAATATCATCTAAGGTGTCCTTAGTCCATTTATCTACATTTGATAATTCATTTATTAATGTTTTTAATTTTTCAAGACTTAATGTAGGTCTATTATCTCTTTCATCTATTAATCTGGTAATATTTATTTTTATACTATTTTTTCGTTCTATCTCATTTTTATAAAATCTTTTGTAATCATCTTCATCTAATAATTCATTTTTATAATCTTCATATAATGATGCTATATTTTTTTCAACTTTTACTAATTGACTTTCAAGGTTTTTAATTGTATCATCATACATCTGGGTATTGTTCTCATTATATTGTTTTAAAATAAGATTTTCGATTTTGTCTGAATGAGTAAACTTTTCTATCTTCTTTGCTATACTCTTTAATACAATTTTTGTTATTGTTTCTTCGCTTATTCCCTTACTTTTTCTATTGCAAAATACTTTTCCATTCTTTCTTGTTCCTTCAAGGCAATGTAGTCTTTTTGATTTTATTGTTCCTGAACTTGTATATTCAACTTTTAGTATCATTTGAGATTCACATTCTTTACAATATACTAATCCATTTAAAAGCCATTCATATTTTTGGCTCTTTGTTTTTCCTTCAACATTTAATTTTCTTTGGGCTCTCTCAAATAATTCTTCATCTATAATAGGCTCATGCGTATTTTCTACTATTTTCCATTCATCTCTAGGCATATATTTTACTTTTTTAGATTTATAACTTAAATTAATTCTTTTTCCGTATTCTGTATGCCCTAAATAAACTTTATTTCTTAAAATCTTTCCTATACTAGAACTCCAATTATATACATTTTTTCTTAAAACACCTCTATCATTATAACTACTTGGTGCTAAATATTTATTTTCTTTTAAATATCTTGCAATATCAACTTGCTTTTCTCCATTATCAAATTTTTCAAAAATCAACTTTACTATTTTGGCTTGTTCTTGATTTATTATTAGTTTATTTTTATTATCTTTACTTTTTGAATATCCGAAAGGTGCTCTTGAACTTAAATATAATCCTTTTTCTTTTCTAGCCCATACCCCTGATTTTACTTTTCGAGAAATATCTTTACTATACCAATCATTTATGAGAGTTTTAAATTGTATCATATCATTATTAGAATTTTTTAAAAATGTATCTACATTATCTAATATTGAAATATATCTAATATTTCTTTCTAAAAAATATAGTTCTATGTAATAATTAGCCTCGAAACTATTTCTTGAAAGCCTTGATAAATCTTTTGTAATGATTGTATTTACCTTTTTACTTTCAATATCTTTTAGCATATTTTGAAAAGATGGTCTATTTGTATTTAGTCCAGTATATCCATCATCAATATAAAAATCTACTAATTCAAAATTATTTCCCAGTTCTTTTATTTTACTTTCGATAATATTTTTTTGACTTATTATACTATCACTTTCTTCTTTATCACCATCTTCCTTTGATAATCTTAAATATCCTGCAACCTTAAATTTTGCAGAACAATCACTTTGTGTTTCAATAAACAAACTTCTACCATTTGCTTGTTTATATTCTAAATAATCCATAGAATTGTCCTCCTTTTTCAAAGAAAAACAACCCTTATGTATTTACTGATACAATTATAACGTGTCTTTTTTCAAAAGTCAGCTCTATTTTAATAATTATTAGATTGTATTATTTAATCTTTTTAGTGCATACTTACAAAATGCCTCATATAAATTGTTTATACTTTTTGCATTATCTATTACTTTTGATGTTACAATATATTTGTGGTTATCTATTTCATAAACTTCTTTTTCTTCATTTTTATTTATCATTATTTACCTCCATGCCTTATTAATAAAAACATATTAATAAAACATACTTTTTATGAATTAAAATTTATTATAATATAAAAAACACTGAAAAATAGTATAAAAATTTGTTTATAGAAACAAATTCAAAACATTAAAAGATATAAAAAAGAGATAAAAAAAATAAGGAGATCTATTAGTTATCTCCTTTTACCAATTTCGTAAATTCTTCACCTGTTATTGTTCCTTTTTCCATCAAAACATCTAATACTTTATCAAACATTTTCTTGTTTGTTTTTAAAACACCTTTTACATTTTCATAACAAGAATCTAATACTTTTTTCTTCTCAGTATCTAATTTCTGTTCCATTTCTAAACTTGGTTTAATATTTCTAGCACTAATTAATCCTAAAGTTTCGGACATTCCATATTCTTTAAGCATATAATTTATTATATTTGCTACTTTTTCTAAATCGTTCCAACAGCCACTTGAAACATTATCCATTCCTAAAAACATATCTTCTGCTGCTCTACCTGCTAATAATTCCTCAATATCATCTAAATAATCTCTTTTGGTATATAAAACCTTTGATTTAGGTGTAGTATGTAATACATATCCCAATGCTCCAGTACCTTCTGGAATAACTGTGATAATTTTTAAATTGGTTTCACCTTTATAAATATAGTGAATTATAGCATGTCCTAATTCATGTATTGCTATTTTTCTCCTAGTTTCCTTATCTATATCTGCAGGAATAACTAAATTATTCTCATTATTAAATGTCTTTTCTACCATATCCTTTATAGATGGTACATCTTCAACCATTATCTTATTAATGTTTTCATCAAGTTTTTCATTTATAGCATGTTTTACCAGAATTTCTTGTAATAGTTTGTCAACAAATCTACCATTACCAAAGTTTTCTACACTACTAAAATATTTTAATACTTCTAAAATTTTCTCTTTAACATTTTTACTTATTTTTAAAGAATATTTTTTGCATTTTATTTCAAATATTTTGTATAGTTCTTCATCTTTATAGTTTTCAAATTCAAAAGTATATCCAATCCTTGATGCAATTCCTGAATTAGAATTAACAAAATCTTTCATTTCCTTTGTATATCCTGCAAAAATCACAACTAATTCATCTCTATGATCTTCCATTGCTTTTATCAATATACTAATAGCCTCATGTCCAAAATCTCTTGGATTGTCTTTGGGTGTTAAACTATATGCCTCATCAATAAATAAAACTCCTCCTAATGCACTTTCTATTACTTTCTCTGCCTTAGGTGCTGTTTCTCCAATATATTCGCCGACTAAATCTTTTCTTTCAACTTCTACTAACTTATTTATTCTTATACACCCAATATTGTATAGCATTTCTGTTATTTTTCTTGCCATTGTTGTTTTTCCAGTACCTGCATCACCATTAAATAACATGTGTAATCTCATTTCTGGTAAACTATTCTCAGCAGTTTTAGATAATTTATTTCTAAATTGAGCATATTTTCCTAATGCAATAACTTCTTTCTTTACATTCTCCATACCAACAATTTCATCAAAAAGTTCGCTAATTTTATCTGGATTTCTTTCTCCTGAGGATTGTGTCATGATTTCTTCTATTGTTGGAATACTCTTTTCAGTTAATTTCAATACATCTTTGTCTTTTAAATCTAATGATGCTTGTTTTGTTAATGTTTTTTGTAATATATTATCAACATATCTACCATTTCCGAAATTTCTTCTATTTCTTCCAAAGTTGATAATTTCCCTTAATCTTTTTTCGGCTCCTTGATCTATTGTAAATCCTATTTTATCAGCCTTTAGTTTGAATATATCATATAACTCATTTTCTGTATAATCTGCAAATTCAAAAGTATATCCTATTCTTGATTGTATTCCTGAATTTGCCCTTATAAATTCTTGCATTTCTTTTGAATATCCAGCAAAGATAACTACTAAATTTCCCTTATTATCTTCCATAGCCTTTATTAATGTACTAATTACTTCTGCTCCAGTTCCTCCTTGTGATTGTGCAAGAGAATAGGCCTCATCAACAAACAGAACTCCTCCTAAAGCAGAATTAATTACTCTACCTGTTTTTAACGGTGTTTGTCCGAGAAAATGGAGCAATTAAATCTTTAGATTCAACCTCTACACATTTATTTTCTTGAATATATCCTAAATCAAATAGTGTTTTTGCTATCATTCTAGCTACTGTTGTTTTACCAGTTCCTGGATTTCCTAAAAACATCATGTGTAAATTAAAGTTAGGAATCGTTTTGCCTTGTTCCTCTAGTTTCTTTTGTAATTTTAGAAAATTATTTAATTCAATTAATTGTTGTTTAACATTATTCATTCCAATTAAGTCTTTAAACATTTCTTCTAAAGTAGATTCTTCATATCTTTCTTTAGGTAATATTAGTTCACTTTTCCTTGAAACATAGCCTGCCAAGAACATACTTAGATCTCTATTTTTAAATGGAAAATATTTTCTATTTCTATCTAAATAATCTAAAAATATTTTTCTTTTATCATCATCTATAAACTTTTTATGAAATTTAGGTAAATTCTTTTCAAATATACTTAAAATCTTTTCATCTTCAAAGTCTTTAAAATAAACTGCTGTATCAAATATATATGGTAATTTAGAATTGCTAGCCAAGAATTTTTTTAATTCAAGTGGTGTACCATTTACAATTATGTACTTTCCTTTTGAATTGTTAATTAAAGTTTGTATTCTAAATTTATTGTTCCTTCTTTCTGATGCTGCTGATCCTGAAAAATCATCATTGTTGTTTAGGTTGTCTAAATAATCTTGTAATCCAACAATAGAATATAAAACATTATCTTCAAAAATAATATTAGTATTTAGATTAACATATTGAACTTTACTTGTGCTAATTTTTCCTATTCTATATAGGTAATTGGCTACATCATTTGTTATCTTTTCTTTGTCAGTTCCTTCTTCTCCTAAAAAGGCACATCTTAATCCTTTTATGCTTGGAATCGCCAATGGATTTAATAAATCTTCAATCTCTTTATCAAATTCCATTTTCTTTAATACATTATAATTTCTACTATATATGTCATTTTCTGTAGCATCTTCTGTAAATTCTACAACTTCTTGCTTTTCACTATCATTTCTATTTTGTATATAATACATATATCCAGCAACTAAAATAGGGCAACTAGGCATTTGGCAATAATTTACTTTTGATTCATCTCTGCCTTTGCATAAACAATTTAGACTACTTTTAGGGCTAGTTCTAAAAACGCATGAATATATATCTTCATTTACAATTCCTTTAGATAAACTTTCAATTAATCCATTTTTTCTACACACTCCAGTATGTAATATTTTTATATTTCCGTTTTCATTTAATTCTTTTTCTACTCTAATTTGATCTAACTCCAATAATTTTCTAGCCATTGCTATTACATTAGGCATAATTTTATCATAATCTTTTCCATTCCAATCAAATTCAAAATCTATTACTTTTTTATTTTCATTATTTTCTTCCATTGTTTACTCCTTATTATAAATATTAGTGTATCAATATATTTTTTATTGATATTATTCCTGATATTCCATAATATTTTTCGTTTATATCTTTGTCTATATTGGTATTTATATTTTCTTTGGTATTATTATACATATCTTTTGTTAATTGATTATTATCTATTTTTATTGATTCATTATTGCTACTTTGAGAAACAGAAACATTTTTTTCTATAATATCAAATAGTTCATGTTTAAATTTTTCATAAAAGTCATTTAATTCTTGGTGTTGAAATCTATTGCATACACTAAAATTTAATGAATCTATACTTCCATTACATTCATCACTATATGTTCTAATAAGTAGTTGTTTTCCAGGAAATTCACCATTTTCACTCTTTTGTCTTTCATATAAATCATATAGTTTTTCTTTGTTTTTTATTATAATTTCTTTTATTTGAGTTATTATATTCTCATTTTGTATTATTTCCTCTTTTCCTAACCACACAACACTAATTTGATTATCTATTAAAGTAATTTCTTTGTATTTATCACTTTGAATAGGAGAGACAGGTCCATCTCCTATCCAAAATATAAAATTAGAGTTTATGTTTAATTTATCTATTAACTTATGAAATGCTTTTGATAAATCTGTAGATTCTTTAATTTTCTTATTTATGCCTATTAGAATAGATTTTATGTTGTTCATCTCAATTTCAAAAATTTTGCGATTTTCTTTGTTTCCTTCATTATCAATGAATTTAACTATTTCAAAATAAACATTTAGATAATCCTTTGTTTGAAAATTTCTTAGTGCATTTTGATATGCATTTTCTTGAATATTGCTTAAATTATAATCACTATGTTGTAAAGCATAATTGTCCATAAATATACTTTTTTCTAGCGTTTCAATTATTTCATGTATAAAATAATATTGTTCATCAGTATCATAACTTTTAATATTTGATGGTAATTTCATTAAATCTAATAAAATTTCCCTATCTGACCTATCAATTACTTTCATATATATTAAACTCCTTATATAATACTCATCATTTGATATTTTATCCTTTATAGTTAGGATTTTCCTTTTTTATCTCTGCATTACAATTAGGACATTTACAATAAAATGTTTTTTCACTTGCTGGAACATTCCAATTCAACTTAAATTCATTATTACAAACTGGACATTTTATTATTATTGCATTTGATTTTGACTTTGGTATTTCCGTTTCTATTTTTTCTTCTTTTGTTGGAGTTTTATTTTTTTCCTCTTTTTTATTTTCAAGTTCTTCTTTCCCTTTTTGTTGTAATTCAGTTCTTTTATATGGTAATACCCCTTCATGTATTATTTCAACAACACTTTTAAATGGTTTATCACTATTTATAGTAGGTTTTACAATCATGACATCTTGTAATTCAGAAACTTCTAATTTTTCTAAATTACTAATAAGTATATTTCTTACTAATTCTACATTTTCTGTTTGACTCACTAAATCTGGTAAAACAAAATCTTTATTATTCATTATATTTGACAAAATTAGTAGTTTAAATACATTTCTTGATGTATCAGACCAAAATAAATCAATTTCATGATCTTTTATAATCTGTATTGCCAATTTATTCAAGGACTCAACTACTTTAGGCGTAATTCCATTAGCATTATATTCTTCTTTTATTTCTCTTAAAATTGGATTATCTCCAAAAACTATACCCATAGCCTCTTGCATAGTTTTTCCTTGTGATAATTGTTCATTTAATCTTGAATTTATTTCATTCATAACTTCTTGTGTAGAATTATCATCTTTATCACCTGTTATTGCCCATACTAATTGTCCTTTTAAACTATCATTTTCAACCTCAATAATTTTTTCTAATGGAACATCACTAGGTACTTCCCATGATATATTTATTAAATATCCATTTACTACTAAATAATTTTGGAATATTCTAATAGTTTTATCATTTACTTTGCCTAATACAAATGCTTGTTTTATAGTTTTTTGACCTTTGATATAATATTCAGCCTCTATAGATAGACCTTTCTTTTTTATATTTTCAATATTCATATTATATGCAACATCTAATTGATTTGGCTCGCACCTTCCATCACAAACAACGCTTATATTTTCATTTGTTTGAGTTAAGAATAAAAATAATGTATTTTCACTTATACCAAATTTACTATAAGATTCTTTATTTACAATTCTCCATATTTCAGGGAATTTAATTGTAATTCCTGTCTTATCATCTTTAAGATTAACATATAACATAAATCTTTTATCAAGAGTAATATCATATAAAATTCTATATAAATAATTAACTAATTGTGGATTTTTATTATCTTTCATAAGCATTTGAGAATTATCATATATCATTTGAGTTACATTATTACTTATTCCAAGAGGTATATTATATTCTGTAAATATTTTTTTTATCTCATCTATTGTTGAAATTATTGGCTCTCTTTTTTCTTGTTGGGCAATATACATTAATTCTTTGTTTGCCAATTCAGTATCTAAAAAGGCTTTGCTACGAGAATACAAGGCATTTGCAACATTAAATAATCTTTTTTCGGAATAATACCACCCTAACTCTCTATAATATTTAGACATAAATGAACTAGTATAAATATATTGATATGATCTTTCAACCTCTACTCTAAATCTTTCTATTTCTCCCATAACTCGATATACTGCTGCTTTTGCTAAAATAATTTGTGGACTTACTGGATTCCATTCAGATGCTTTATTCAAATAATCTAATGCTTTACCAAAATTTTTAATTTCAAAATTGATAAATCCTAATAAAAAATATACATCTGCTATATTATTATTTGGTTGCATCAATTTTTTTATTGGCTTATATTTATTATAAAAAATTATGGTTTCAACATAATTATAAAAAGTATAATATGTATTTTGTTCATCTTCTACGGATTTAATTTCTTCATCATTTATTATTTGTAATAAATCTTGTTCTGCTGTTTCATAATCTTTGTTTCTTATTTTCTCTTCTATTTTTGCAATTTTCTCTTGAAACGTCATTTATATCACTCCTACATTTTTTAAAATCCTTCAATTTTATTATAGCATACCTAAAAAAAATTTGATACTATTTTTAGATATATTTAATCAAATTTCTCAAATCTTTTTTTATAATTCTATTCTAAATAACTTTTTTTGCAATAATCCCAATTAATTTATAGCAATTTGATTATTACTATTTTTTATGATATATTATAGAAGTATTATTTTTGAAAAGAGGGAACAAAATGAATTTAAAAAAAGAACTTTCAGATAAGAATCAAAATTTATTAATTAATATAGGGCAATCCATAGAAGATAGAGAATATTCTATAGATGAAATAAGAAACATTAGAAATGAAGTTTTTACACATATTATGAGTGGTAGTAGTAAAAATGATAGTATTTCTAAAGAGATTAATAAATATAATGATTTAGCAAATTTTTTATTAGATAATTCAAAATAAGAATAGGAGAATGAAATATGTTGATATTTGAAAAAATATATAATAAATTTTTTAATAAAGCATATAAAACTGATAAATTAGGTAAAAAGATATGGAGTTTAAACTTTAAAATTAGTGAAATTTTACTACAAAAAAAATTAACAAAAGAAGATTTAATATCTTTGTCAAAAGGGAAAAATGTTTTAAATAATTTTCCTCAAAATTATTTAAAACAATCTATGGAAATATCTGATTTAAGTAATTTTAATATTTCAATAGAAGAATTATACAATTTATTAAATAATCTAAAGGTTAATATAAAATATAAAAACGATATTATTTCTATTAAAAAGATTGAAAATTATCTAAAGGAAATTGAACATATAACTATGAAAATAGAAAAAATTAATAAAATAATAAAATAAGGATAGTTCTTTGATTATCCTTGTTCTTTTATTGCTATCATATATTCATTATCTTGTACTTGTCTTATTTCATTGTTATAAGTAAAATTTGCACCAGTAAAATATACTTGATAATTCATATTCTCTAATCTAATTTTAGCATATTTTAAAAAGTCCTCAACATCTTTTTACAGTATCATATTTCTAATTCTTAAATCATAGAAAGTACATCCTATATAATTTTCATTTTTATTTATTTTTTTAGTAAATAATAAGGGTGTTCTCTAAAACTTCAACATTTTACCTCCCTCATCTGGTACACCATGACCAGCATCAACAACTACAACTTTCCCTGACACCGGAAGATTCACTGTTTCAATATAAT
>CANQFW010000044.1 GCA_947599995.1 uncultured Clostridia bacterium | reverse complement strand
CTATTTATTTTTATTCTTTCTTAAGAAAGATGGAATATCTAAATCATTTTGTGATGAAGATAGGTCTTGACTTGATGGAATTGAATTTATTTTCTTTTCCCATGTTTTATTTACTATGTTGTCTACTCTTGGAATATTTTTATCATTTTCTTGTTCAAATCCTGTAGCTATAACTGTAATCTTTATTTCGTCATTCATTTCAGGATCTATTACTGTACCAAAGATTATGTTTGCTTCAGGATCTACACTGCGTTGAATAAGTTCTGCTGCTGTATTAACTTCCTGAAGTCCTAAGTCTTCTCCACCTGTTATGTTAATTATTACTCCTCTTGCACCTTCTATTGATGTTTCTAGTAATGGACTTTGAATTGCTTGTTTTGCTGCGTCTTCAGCTTTGTTTTCTCCAGATGCACTACCTGTTCCCATGTGTGCCATACCAGTATTTATCATTATTGTTTTTACGTCTGCAAAGTCTAGATTTACTGTTCCTGTAACTGTTATTAAATCTGATATACCTTGTACACCTTGTCTTAAAACATCATCTGCCATCATAAATGCTTCTGACATTGATGTCTTTCTATCTATTATTTGAAGTAGTTTATCGTTTGGTATTACAATTAGTGTATCTACTTTTGATTTTAGATTTTCTATTCCACGTTCAGCTTGTGCTAGTCTTTTTTTACCTTCAAATGTGAATGGTTTTGTTACAACACCTATTGTTAGAATTCCCATTTCCTTTGCTAGTCCTGCAACTACTGGTGCAGCTCCTGTTCCAGTTCCTCCACCCATTCCGCATGTTACAAATACCATATCTGCTCCGCGAAGTACTTCTGAAAGCTCTGTTTTACTTTCTTCTGCTGATTGTGCTCCAATGTCTGGGTTAGCTCCAGCTCCTAGCCCTCTTGTTATTTTTTCTCCTATTTGGATTTTTGTGCTTGCTTTTGATTTTTGTAAAGCTTGTCTGTCTGTATTTACTGCAATAAAATCTACTGATTTTATTCCAAGTTCAAGCATTCTGTTTACTGCGTTGTTTCCTGCTCCTCCTACACCTATTACTTTTATTGTAGCTGAACCATCCATCATTGTTAATCCATTGTTATCTTCATAGTCCATCATAACTGTTTTTCCTCCCTCACTTTTTTAAGTTATATTATTTTTTATTTTTAACTTTTTCTAATTATACATTTTTTTCATTCTTTTAACTATAAAAGAATTCTTTTATTCTTGCAAGCGCTATTTTGAAAAAATTCTCTTTAGAATTTGAATCTATTTTACTAGATACTGTTTTCGCAAAAGGTCTTGCTGCTATGTATCTTACTAAAGCATAGCTTGTTCTAAATTCTGGCTTTATTGTGCTTACTGCTCTTCCTGTTGATATTTTTACTGGTATGTTTAATACTATTTTTCCTGCAACATCACTTTTATTAATATTTGTGATTCCTTGACCTGTAAGAATTACATTATTTATTTTTGATCTTATTCCTGTATTTGTTATTTCTCTGTTTACAAGAGAAAATATTTCTTCAATTCTTGCTTCTATAATCTCTATTAACTCAGAACTTTTTATTGTTTTATTTTTTGAAATATCTTTACATGTATTTAGACATATTTCATTATTGTTATCTATAAATGATTTTAATGCTAAACCATACTGCCTTTTTAATTTTTCTGCTTCTTCATTAGATATGTTTAATACTAGCTCTATATCATGTGTTATGCTATCTCCACCTAGTGGAATTGTATTTGTATATATAAATTTTTCTCCTTCAAATACTCCTATGTCTGTATTTCCTGCTCCTACATCTAGTACCATTACATCATCTTGTAATTCATTTTTATCCAATACCAAATTTCTTTCTGCAAGTGCTACTGGAATTATTCCATCTAAGTCTAGGCATGCTTTTTTAAAGATAGAATTTAATTTTCTTACATAATCTTTATCTGCAAGTATTACTTGCGCATCCACTGTAAAACTTGATGCAAAACTTCCTATTGGGTCTTTTGTTGTTTCTCCATTATCTAGCATTATTTTATTAATTACTATATCGATTAGTACTTTATCTTCTGGAATTTCTATGTCTTTTACTTGCATAATTGCATTTTGTAAATCTTTTTGCGCTATTCCTGCAAATTTATCTTTTACTTCTTTTACAATGCTATTTTGAACTATTGTTACATATATACCAGGAATTGTTGCATATGCTGAACTTATCTTAAAATCTGTATATTCTTCAGCTTCTTTAATAGTTTTTGATATACTTAAACTGATATCATCTTCGTCTATTATTTTACATTTTTTTAATCCATTACATTTATATGAGGTACTACATATTATTTCTATTTGTTCAAAATTGTTTACTTCTCCAAGAACTGTACAGACTTTCGATGTTCCTATGTCAATACCTACTATGATATCACCTACTGCCAAGATAATTCCTCCATCTTTAATTAAATTTCCTAGACCTATATATATTACATTTTTTGACAAATGTCAATAGGATTTGTAATATTTTCGTAATATTTTTGTTATATTCTCGTTACATTTTTGTAATAATCTAATCTATAACAGTATAATAAAATTACTCTTTACTTGCTGCCTTTTGTTCCTTTTTATCCTTAAATTTTTTAGACCATTTATCTATATAATATTTCCTTATTATTGTTAAATTTAAGAACATTCTTCCTACAAAAACAACAATTGCTGCTAGGTAAATATCAACGTCTAATTTATTTCCTAGATATGTTAGTAAAATTGATAATATACTGTTACAGAAAAATCCAGATATAAATACTTTAAAATCAAATTCTCCTTTTAAAACGCCTGTTATTCCTCCAAAAACAGAATCTAAAGATGCTATTATCGCTATAGCTAAATAGCTTGAATATGTATATGATATTATTGGAGCATTAGCACCTACTATAGCTCCTAAAATACATCCTAATAGTATTGCTATAAAAACCATTTTACTTTAATCCTCCTCCATATATTTTGTTTCAAAGCTTCCTTCATATTTTGAAATTTCTAATTTGCTTTGTTTTTCAATTGTTGCTTTTATTCCAGTGGTCATTAACTGTTCAGCATAACCACTTTTTCCAAATATGCTACTTTCTAAATATGAACTATTTCCAATTGCTTTTATTTCATACATGTTTTCTCTTAGATATTTACTATTTACTTTTATTAAATTTTCACCAATATCTACAATATCTGTTGTATTTATAACTCTTTCCCCATTTATTGATATTGCTTCTGCACCTGCATCTTTTAGATAATTTACAATACAATATAGGTCTTCAGCTTTAATTGCAATTATATCTTCATCTTCACCTAATTCATCATTAGTTTTTTCTCTTAGAGTAATTATAACTCCTTCTCCTCTTACATCTGTTTTTCCTAAGGCAAGTTCTAAATTTGCAAGTTCTTCTTCAAGATTTTCTTTTGTGTTCCCATCTGTAGAATTTTCTTGTTTATAGGCTTCTAGTGTTTTTAAGGTTTCATCATATTTTTGTTTAGTTTCATCATATTTTGATTTCCAATTTGCAAGTTCTGTTCTTAAATCTGTTTCTCTCATAGAACCTATCTCTGTTTGTTCAGTTTGATAAACAATTTTAAACTGCATGAATATACTCATAGCAAGCAAGAAACATAATATTGCTACTGTTATTGAGACACTTACTTTTCCTTTCTTAATATTCATAAACTCTCTCTTTTCTTAACAATATATTTAGATTTTTAAGGATTTATCTATAAACCAATTTATTTCTATTAAAATATTTTTTTCTTGTATATTATTGTAATATTTTTTTAGTATAAATTTTTTCAAATACTATGTAACATAATAAATCTATTTTATAGTTTTTGCATATTTAAAGTTGAACACCCCTGTATACCTTGGTATTTCTATTTTTTGGTTTTTAGTTAGACCTACTTTTTTACCTAAATCTGAAAAACGCTCTAAAGTGCCACCTGCTCTATTTAAAGTTGAAAGTTGTTCTGGAAGACCAATTGCCGAAATTTCTATAGGTGAACTTATTTTTTCGCCATTAACAACTATAACATTTCCGTCACATGATATAGCTGTTGTGTTTACAACTCTTTTTCCATTAATTGAAATTGCTTCAGCACCAGCATTTTTTAGTTCATTTACGATACTTAATACATTTAAGTCATGTACTATTAAATCGCTAGCATTTAGCGTCGTAGCATTTGCTGTTCCATCTTGTACAGTTATGACTACACCTTTTCCTTTAACATCTGTCATCCCTAATATTTTATTATCTACATTTATTTGCTCTTCTAGACTTTTTAGCTCTTCATTATGACTTGTTATATTTTTTCTCGTCTTTTCAAGCTCTTTTTCTAATTTTTCTAATTCTGTATATTGATTTTCATATTTTTCTTTCATTTTTAAAACTTGAGATTTTAGTTCACTTTCTTCTTGATTTGCACTTACTGTTGTACCATTTTTACTTACTGTTTTTACTTGAATACAAATTAATATAGTTAGTAAAAAACACATGGCGCCTAAAATTAGTGCATGCAATTTTTCTTTCATATGCACTACCTCACTTTCTTTATAAATTTATTGTTAATTAATATTTAAGGTTATTTTATAAAATTTTATAGCTATTTATTCTCTATAGCTTCTTCTCTAAAATAAGGATCAAATCCTTCATTTAAATCTCCATTTATAAAGATAATTCCCGAATGCCCTTTTTCCTTTTCAATAATTTTATTTACACGTAGCATCTTATCTGCTAGATTTGTTGCATCCCCTATATATATTTTTTTATTTTCAGATTTCATATATATTATTAAATTATTTTCATTTTCTATATTTATACTTATTTCCGTTTGTGATATGTAATCTTGTAATGCTTCTTTTATTTTTTTTACTTTAGCTAATTTTTGTATATCTTGATCACATAGTTTTTCGCCATTTATTAGTTGTTCTTCTGTAGTTGCATATCCTTCTAAAATTATTGTGTTTTCCTTTGCTTCTGAATTTTCTAGTATATTTCCTTGTTTATCTACATATATGTAACTAGATATTAATTTTATTTGATACTCTATTTGTCTTTCTGTTACTTTTAGATTTATTGTTGCTGGCAATGTTCTTTTTACTTCTACACTTTCTATATAGGCATTTTCTTTTATGCTATTTTCTATATTTTTTTTGTTATTTTTAAATATGTTTTGACCAATTTTTATTCCTGATAAATTTATAATATTCGTCGCTGTAATCCTATTGTTTCCTTCTACCTTAATTTCTTGAATATTAAAAAGTGGTGTCACAAGTGCCATAATCACTATAGATACTACCATTAAAATAAGAGTGACTGTTGTTATTAAAATTTTATTTCCCTTTTTTCTTGACTTTATTTTGTTTTTTTCTGACGAATATTCTTTGTGAAATTTGACATTATTTCTAGCTTTTTGTTTTTTGTTTACTTTATTATTTTTAGCATTCTTTTTAACTTTTGTATGTACTCTTTTATAAAAGTTATCTTCCATATTCTTATTTTCATTATATATATTGTTATAATTTCTATTTTTTTTATATGAATGTGCATTATTTGTCGTTTGATTTCTTTTTTTGGTTTCAACAATTGGTTTATTAAAGGATTTATTATTTGGCATATGATTTTTGCTATTTACACCAATTACTATTTCTCTTTCAAAATTAAATCCTTGTGTATTTGGTACTCTCTTATATTCAGTTTCTTTAATTGAATTCTGCTTAGTGTGCATTTCTTTTCCATTTATTCTTTTTGTAACAAAAACTTTCTTGTTTTCTGTTTTTCCTGTTACAATTTCATCATCTTCAAAATATAATAAATTGTTTTCGCTTTGGTTTTTCATTTTATCACCACCAGTTTTTATTTGCTTTTCTATTTTACTAGAAAACAGAAAAAATAGCAAGATTTTTCTTGCTACTTTTTTAAATTTATAGTTAACAATAATTGTTTGTATTAAAATAATTCACTTTTATTGTTTATTTTTTTGGATTAAGCCTTTCTAGTCCTCCCATGTAAGGCCTTAAAGCCTCTGGAATAACTACACTTCCATCTTCTTGGTAATTATTTTCCAATATTGCAATTAACATTCTTGGAGGTGCTACAACAGTATTATTTAATGTATGTGCAAAATAGTTACCATTTTCTCCTTTAATTCGAATTCCAAGTCTACGTGCTTGTGCATCTGTTAAATTTGAGCAACTACCTACTTCAAAATATTTCTTTTGACGAGGAGACCATGCTTCAACATCACATGATTTTGCTTTTAGATCTGCTAAGTCACCACTACAACACTCTAATGTGTGAACTGGTACGTTCATACTTGTAAAAAATTCTACAGTATATGACCACATTTTGTCATACCATTCCCAGCTTTGGTCTGGTTCACATACAACTATCATTTCCTGTTTTTCGAATTGGTGTATTCTATATACTCCTCTTTCTTCTATACCATGTGCTCCTTTTTCTTTTCTAAAACATGGTGAATAGGATGTCATTGTATATGGCATATCTTCTTTTCTTAGAATTTGGTCTTTGAATTTTCCTATCATTGAATGTTCACTTGTTCCTATTAAATACAAGTCTTCTCCTTCTATCTTGTACATCATTGCATCCATTTCTTCAAAACTCATGACACCTGTTACAATGTCTGAGCGTATCATATATGGTGGAATACAGTATGTAAATCCTTTATTTATCATAAAGTCTCTTGCATATGTTAGAACCGCTGAGTGAAGTCTTGCTACATCTCCTACTAGATAGTAAAACCCTTGTCCTGCAACTCTTCTTGCACTATCTAAGTCTAATCCTCCTAACCTTTCCATTATTTCTCCATGATAAGGAATTTCATAATCTGGAACAATTGGCTCTCCATATTTTTTGATTTCCACATTTTTTGAATCATCTTCTCCTATTGGCACTGATTCATGCATTATGTTTGGTATTTTCATCATTCTTTGTTTTATTTCTTCTACAAGTTTTGCTTCTAATTCTTCATTTTTTTCAAGCATTTCATTTATTTTATTTACCTTTTGCTTTGTTTCTTCTGCTTTATCTTTTTCTCCTTGCTTCATTAAGCTTCCAATTTGATTACTTAGTTTTTTTCTTTCAGCTCTTAAATTATCTCCGTTTAGTTTTGCTTCACGATTTTTTTTGTCTAATTCTATTACTTCATCTACTAATATTAGCTTATGGTCTTGGAATTTCTTTTTGATGTTTTCTTTTACAACCTCTGGATTTTCTCTTAAAAATTTTATATCTATCATTGTTATTGCTCCCCTTCCTCTTCATTTTGATTATTATATTGGAATTATACACCTTTTTTTATCAAATAGCAATAGTAAATTTATTGCAACAGCCCTGTTTTAATGCAATTTACTATTTGGCTCTTGAAAAATCCGTTGATATATGTTATATTAAATAAAGATTTTTATTTGAAAGGAAAGCACATGGAACCATCATATATCGTAAAGAACCCACAATTTGAAATTTCAGCAGTATGTCCAAAGCAATACCCTAAAAATGATATGCCTGAAATTGTTTTGGTTGGGAAGTCGAACGTTGGAAAATCTAGTTTTATAAATACAATGATAAATAGGAAGAAACTAGCTAGAACAAGTTCAGAGCCCGGTAAAACTCGTCAGATTAATTTCTATAACATAGACGAGAATTTTTATTTTGTTGATTTACCTGGATACGGATATAGTAAAATGTCAAAGAAAGAACAAGAAAAGGTTGGCTCTTTTATTGAAGAATATTTGGTAAAAAGCCCTAAGATTGCTTTAATTATATTTTTAATTGATATTAGACATAATCCTACTGATAATGATAAGCTTATGTATAATTATATAATTTCATCAAAAAAGCCTTGTCTAATTTTGGCTAATAAAGCTGATAAAATTGCTCCTACTAAGGTTATGGATACTGTAAAGAATTTGCAAAAATTAATTAATCCTATTGGCGATATTACAATGATCCCTTTTTCCTCTGAGAGGAAGATTTATTCAAATATGGTTTGGGAAGAAATTAAAAAGGTAATTTAAGGATAGATTTATTTTAACATATATTAAATCTATCCTTTTTTCTTTGTTTGTATGCATTTTATACTATATGGCTTTATCATCTACCTTCATCAACGATCTTTTTCATATTTTCTTTTTCAATAGCTGTCCTTAATAAATAAGCCAAATGTTCTGGTTCAGGATAATCTTTATCATCTAATGCAGCCAATACAAAATAATCTCTAATACTGTGTTTTTTTATTATGCCTTTTTCATCTACTTCTCTAGTTAAATTATCCAGTAAGTATGCCATATTAATTGGAAAACCATTTTCCCTCGCATAAAAGTATGCAAATGATAATGTTGCTCTAGTATTACCATCCCTAAAAGGATGTACTTTCCATATTAAAGCTAATTTCCTTGCAAATTGCAATGATATATCTTTGGTTGTCATTTCTTTCCAATTAATCTTATTTAAATTTTTTATTTTTTCCTCCAATGATTTATTTATTTTTTGTGGTTTCTCATAGTCTAGACTAAGTCCGGGAATTACAACTTCTTCTTTATATAGTGGAGTTACTCTATACTCTCCTGCCCAATCAAAAATGTCCTCAAATATATGTTTATGCAGGTCACGTAGTAGCTTTGTACTTAATTCTCCCTTATATACAGAATCAATATCTATCAATTTTACAAATCCTATATCTGCTTCTGCTTTCTTTAATTTATTGTAATCTGTTATTCCCAATTTGTTTTTAAGTGTCCCATCTTCTAACACATATGGATCATTTATCATTTTCATTATACCTCTTTATAACTTTCTCTTTAATATTTTTTAGATCTTCTTTTCCTTCTATGTATTCCCTTACAAATTTCATGGTTTCAGTTGTTGGAATATCTGCTCCTGAAATTGAAATTGCTAATGCTTTTTTCACAAGATTTTGTCTTATTTCTTTAGTAGTATTTTCTTCTGAATATTCCATTTTTTTCTCCTCCCTTATTTTAAATTTAAAATTAGAACTATTAAAAATTTAATTTGTTAATTTATGTGTAACTCAAGTTCTTTAATTTTATCTCTAATTTCTGCAGCTTTTTCAAATTCCATATCAGATGCATATTTTAACATCTCATCTGTCAATTTTACAATAACTTCTTTTATATCTTCCTCTTTCTCTAATTTGTATTCTACACTAATATCTTCTAATTTAATTGCACTTATTGTATCTCTTATGTCTTTTCTTATTGTTTTTGGCGTAATATTATGCTCTTTGTTATATTGTTCTTGTATAAGTCTTCTACGGTTAGTCTCCTTTATTGCCTTTTCCATAGATTCTGTAAGCTCATCTCCATACATTATAACAGTTCCATCTGTATTTCGCGCTGCTCTTCCTATTGTTTGTATTAGTGAACGCTCTGAACGCAAGAATCCTTCTTTATCTGCATCTAAAATGGCAACCAAAGATACCTCGGGAATATCTAGTCCCTCTCTTAAAAGATTTATTCCAACCAAAACATCAAATTCTCCGTAATCTTAAATTCCTTATAATTTCCATTCTCTCAAGAGCTTTTATATCTGAGTGCATATAATTTACTTTTATATCTACACTTTGCAAATATGATGTCAAATCTTCCGCCATTTTTTTTGTAAGAGTTGTTACTAAAACTCTTTCATTTTTTTTCACCCTAATTCTTATTTGCTCTATTAAATCATCAACCTGATTCTCGACGGGTTTTACTTGTATTTTAGGGTCCAAAAGTCCTGTTGGCCTTATTATTTGTTCTACAACATTATCTTTTGCGTGCTCTTTTTCATAATCTGCAGGTGTTGCACTTACAAAAATAACTTGATTAATCCTTTGCTCAAACTCGTTAAAAGTAAGTGGTCTATTATCATATGCTGATGGGAGTCTAAATCCGTATTTTACAAGTGAATCCTTTCTTGCTCTGTCGCCATTATACATTGCTCTAACCTGTGGAATCGTTGCATGTGATTCGTCTATTAATAGCAAAAAATCTTTTGGAAAATAGTCGAATAAAGTAAATGGTGCACTTCCTGGCTCTCTTCCGCTTATATGTCTTGAATAATTTTCTATTCCTTGACAAAATCCAGTTTCCTTCATCATTTCTATGTCAAAATTTGTTCTTTCTTCTATACGTTGTGCTTCTATTAACTTATTTTGACTCTTAAAAAATTCTATTTGTTCCTGCTTTTCTTTTTCAATTGAATCTATTGCTCTTTCCATTTTTTCCTTTGACGTTACATAGTGTGAATTTGGAAATATCATTACATGCTCTCTTAACCCTATTGTTTTTCCTGTCAATGGATTTATTTCAGATATTTTTTCAATTTCATCTCCCCAGAATTCTACTCTTATTGCAGATTCTCCTCTATCTGATGGGTATATTTCTACGATATCTCCTTTTGCTCTAAATGTTCCTCTTTTAAAATCTATCTCATTTCGGGTATACTGCATATTTATCAGTTTTTTTAAAACAACGTCTCTACACACTTGCATATTTGGCCTTAATGAAATAATCATATGTTCATAATCAATTGGGTCACCTAAACCATATATACAGCTTACTGATGCTACCACTATTACATCTCTAGTTTCAAATAATGATGCTGTGGCTGAATGTCGGAGTTTGTCTATTTCATCATTTATTGATGCATCCTTTTCTATATAGGTATCTGATTGAGGGATATAACTTTCAGGTTGATAATAGTCATAATATGAAACAAAATATTCTACGTTGTTTTCTGGGAAGAACTCTTTGAATTCAGAAAATAACTGGCCGTGCTAACGTTTTGTTGTGGGCAAGTACTAAGGTTGGTTTCTGAACTTTGTTTATTATATTTGCCATTGTAAAGGTTTTACCAGAACCTGTAACTCCAAGTAAAGTCTGATATTTCTTGCCTTCTTCTATTCCTTTTACTAGATAATCTATCGCTTGTGGTTGGTCTCCTGTTGGTTTGTAATTTGATACTAATTTAAACATTTTTCCTCCTTTTGCTGAGACTGTTAGGCTTTAGCCGTTACAGTGTCAGTATGCAGTGGCTATGACCCAAAAAAACGACAAATATCAGCCTAAAAATTCGTGTAATTACCGAACAAATTTGTGTAATTCGTTCGCTTTTTTTATGGTTTTTGTAAACATAATTGCCAATTACACGACTTGGGTCATAAACTTTGTTTTTCTAAACTAAATAATCTTATATAAATCTAATAAAAATTAAATAAGATTAAATGTTAATATCATAAGTAATTTTATCATTTTTTCAAAAAAAATACAAGGTGTCTAAATAC
>CANQFW010000043.1 GCA_947599995.1 uncultured Clostridia bacterium | reverse complement strand
TACATATAATATTATAATAGGAAAAAATATAAAAAGCAACAAAAAACGACAAAAAAACAAAATTAAAATGGCAAAATTATATAAAAAGATGTTCCTACTCCATCTTTACTATCAAAAAGAATATTACCATTAAAATGAGCTTTAATAGTAGAATAAGACATATAAAGACCAAGACCAGTACCATTTTTTCCCTTAGTAGTTATCATCTCTTTAAATAATTTTTCTTTAACTTTCTTAGGAAGACCTGGACCATAATCTCTAACAGTAATAATGATGTTGTCTTCATTAGAAGATGCAATCAAGTCAATACTTTTTTTTGTTTCTCCATTGTAAGCTTGAATAGAATTAGAAATCATATTATTTATAACCTGGACCAAGATATTTATATTACCATGAATTATAGTATTTTCATTCATTTTCATAGAAGTATTTAAATATGTTAATGAATTTTTTAATTCATGTTTCATCAAAATATCAACACGCTTAAATAGTTCCATTAGGGTAAAACTTATATCAGTATCGTTAGAGAAGTTAACAGTTTGACCTTTTACAGCAGTTATTACATCTGACATATATTCAGTATAAGATTTTATTTTTTTAGTCCATTCATACATATCCTTAGCAATATCATGAAAATCATCATTATTAACAATTGGATTCCCAATTGAATTATTAAATTCTTCTATTAAGTCATTAAGCCCCTCAGTTGCACCAGATATAGACATTATAGGTGTTTTTAAGTTATGCGCAATTCCTCCAATCATTTGACCGAGAGAAGCTAAACGCTCTTGCTCAATTAACTGGTCTTGATTATTATGTATTTTCTCTATATTTTTTTTGGCTAAATCTTGTATATTGTTAAAGGATTGAACTAATTCCCCAACTATATCGTTTGATGTGATAGGTAATTTTTTTCCTTCAATATTATCTTGATTTGTAAGAATAGTTTGCATTCCCCTAGTTATTTTATATAAATCATTATTAATAGATTTAGCTACATACATTAATATAATTAAATTAAATATAAATAATATTATACAAGAAAGAAAGAAGTATAACCATAAAGACGAAGATACTATTTCATAATGTATACCTATAGTATATTCTTGTCCCTGATAAAAAACTTTGTTAATTACACCTTGCTCATCTATTGTATAAGCTTCATAAACTCTATCTCCTTCTGAACTAGATAAATTATGCATATATTTTAAGAAAAAATCACTTAATACTTTATTATTTGATGTTACAATATCTCCATTAGGTGTTTCTATAAAAAAGAAATCGTTATTACTCAAAAGTTTTTCATTTAACTGTGAAGTAACTTGAGACATAAGTTCTTTATCATCAGAGGTTTTTATTGACTTTATCTGAGACATATAGTAAAAATTTAAGAGATTTCCTTTTTCAACAACTAATCTAGAGTAGCCTATTAAAGATATTAATAAAGCAGTTACCAATATGCTTGGGAAAATTTGTAAAAAAAGTCTTTTTACCAGTGAATCACGCTTAATATTTTCTTCTTTTTCTATATATATCGATGTTTCTGATAAAATAGGTGAGAATATATTTTTAGAAATGATCAAAAATATAGAACTTACCAATGTTGCAAAAGAAAAAACAAGAGTACCTATTTTAAAAATTAATATAGCTGGGTGGCTTCCTGTAAACATTAAAGTCAAAATAACTATAGCAACTGGAAAAGTTTCAATAATTGCAAAAAGCTTAAAAGGATATGTAAAACATATTTTTCTAATTTCAGGAACTTTTGCTTGGTCTTTATTTTTTTCCCATTTATCTAGCTTTTTTAGAGAAAATTTAAAATACAGTACTGCTAATAATATTATAGAACTTAATGCTATTAAATATTGATATATATAGTATAATTTGGAAACTTCTTTATCAAATTCAGTATTAATTGTATTTGGTGGATAATTTAGAAGACTAGGTAAAAGAAAATAAAAAATTCCACCAACTATTAATGTTATTATTGAAAAAGAAATAGATATTTTATTCGATATACTTATATTTTTTCTCATTTTATTTTATCCTTCCAATGTATTTTTTAGAAAAAAGACATTCATATGTACTTATAATACTTTATAAAATAAATAATTTTAATAAAGTATTATATAAGTAATATACTATTTAATAAAGTTTACTTTTTTCATATAATCAAGCACTTTTCTTAAGTACGGTTCATCTATTATAGGCCAATTAAACCCTAAATTTTCTAAGTATTCACAAGTAATTTTATTGTTCTGTTTTATAGTATAATTGTATACTAAATCTTTATCTTCTGTAAAGTCATTAATTATTCCAAGTAATTTTTTTTGATTTTCCTTATTTGCAGATAGAGCTTCAATTAATTTAGCAAAATCCTCCTTGGGCAAAACTGTTATAAGGTAATTTGATTTTTCCATAAATTTTAATAATTTCTCTGTTGAAACCATATTAGGGTTATAGATGTTAAAAATCCTGTTTTTACAATTTTGTGACCATATTATTGATTTTACAGCTTTTGAAACATAGTCAACAGGTGAGAATTCAAGGTTATTTCTTAAGATTGTATTAGACACATGGCCTATTTCTAGTATTGATTTTAGCCTTAGGTATATAGCATTTTGATTAATATTTTCCTGAAAAACTCCATCAGAGTATCTTCCTGTTAGGTCACCAAGTCGGTAAATAGTTGCGATTCCACCACACATAATATGGTTTATAACTTCAGACTCTGCAATTAATTTGCTTTTTGAGTATACATTTTGCTCAAAACTTTGACCTATATAAAAACTATTTTCGCTAAATTCCTTAATAGAAGACTGCTTTAATAAATAATTACCAGAAACTGTCATAGTAGAAATATAATGGAGAGGTATATTTCGAACCTTACAAAAATTTATGATATTTTGGGTTCCAATTACATTTATTTTTTCAAACGTAGAGTATCTACCATAATGATTTACATTTGCTGCCGAATGAATTACTATATCCATTTTAGAAGCTAAGGAATTATAAATATTTAGGGGGAGTCCGAAAGTTCGATTTAGAAATTTCGCATTCTAGTACTTCTACATATCTTTCAAATAAATCGTTATATGTATCGTTAAAGTAAAAGCTTATTTTTTTTAGTAGTCTATCCTTGGCAGTGATATCAGATTTTGGTCTCATCGTGCAATATATCTTTTTAATCTTTTCAGGAGATTTTAGAAGATTGATTAACAAATGACAACCAAAAAATCCTGTTGCACCAGTAAGTAATATATTATATTTATCATTTATTTCTATAGCATTAGTATCCTTAGTAAAAGTTGCAACTACTTCATTTATTTTTTCGAATTTTTGATAGTCTAGGTTTCTTTTTAAAATATTTTTATTTAGTAGATTATCATATAGTTCTCTAACAGTAGGAAACTTATACATATCGAAGACCTTTAAATTAAAATTATATTTAAATAATTCTGTAATTATATTTATAATAGTTAAAGAGTCAGCTCCATAGTCAAAAATATTACTATCAATTCCAAATTCATCTACATTTAATTTTCTTTTAATAATATTTAACAAAATTTTTTCAGTGTCATTTCTAGGTTTAGCAATAGAGAAATTTTCATTATTAAAATTAATGTCATAGTTCTGTAAAGATTTTCTATCAATTTTTCCATTAGGAGTAAAAGGTAAACTATGTAATACTGTAAAAGTATTTGGAATCATATAGCTTGGAAGTCTAGATAGTAAATATCTTTTTAATTCAGAAATATTAATATCTGCAGAAGATGATATAAAGGCATTTAATGTATCTTTAAATCCATTATTTTTTACTATTACAGCAGATTTAATAAATCCAGTTTCATCAAATGAATTTATATTTTCTTCAATCTCACCAAGTTCTATTCTAAGACCATTTATTTTTACTTGATAGTCTGTTCTTCCTTTACATTCAAGAATTCCTTTGTCGTTCCATTTTCCTAAATCCCCAGTTTTATACATAAAAGAATTATCTAAAAACGGATTTTGAACGAAGCGTTCTTTAGTTAAAGGTTCGTTGTATATATAACCTTTACCTACACCATCTCCTGAAATATACATTTCTCCAACAAATTTTTTTGGAAGCAATTTATGATTTTTATTTAAAATATAAAATCTTGTATTTCCTATTGGTTTACCAATATAAATGTTGGAAGAATTCGTTACATTCATTATTGTTGAAAATATAGTGGTTTCAGAAGGACCATAACCGTTATATATGGTGCAATTTGGAGAATACCTTTTTATTCTATCAACTAATTTTTTAGACAGTTGCTCTCCTGCAAGCATTATATATTTCAAATTTGATAAGCTAGTATTATCAGACAAATTATCTAGGTGAAAGTTTAAAACAGAAGGAGTAGTCTGTAAAACCTCGATTCTACCATCCTTTAATAACCTTTCTAGTTTAGATGTTATCTTTTGCTCATAGTAATTGGTAATAAATACTTTTAATCCTCTAGTTAATGATATTAATGTTTCAAATACAAAAATATCAAAAGATAATGTTGTAAGAGATACTATATTAGGTTTTTTTTCTAATGATAAATACTCAATAAGTGCAACCATAGAATGATAGAAATTAGATAAATTTTTTTGGGTAATCATCACACCTTTAGGTTTTCCGGTAGAACCAGATGTATATATCGTATATGCTAAGTCATCAGGAGAAGAAATATTTATCAGATTTTCTTTATTAAAATTATAAATTTTACTATTATCTAAAGTTATATATATGATTTCTTTATCGAAATGTAATCTTCTTTCCAGCGACTTTTCTGTTAGTAAAATACTTGCTTTACTTTCTTTTAGCATATATTCTATTCTATTATCTGGGTATTCAGGTGCAATAGGGATATAGCTTCCACCTGATTTTAATACAGCTAAAATAGCAACAATCATTTCAAAAGACCTATGTTCTATAATTCCAACTATAGTGTTATTTTTAACGTTTTTCTCTCTCAATAGGTGAGCTAAACTATTTGCACGCTCGTTTAATACTTCATATGTCATAGTTGCATGATCAAATACTAAAGCTATATCTTTAGGATGTTCTTTTGCAAAATCTTCAAAATATTTTATTATAGGGATATGTTCGTCATAGTCTATAGCGGTTCTATTAAATAAGTCAACCAATTCATTTTTTTCTTCTTTAGTTACAATTTCTATGTCATTTAAAAGTATTTTTTCATTTGATAGGACCTGATTAATTATATGCAATATTCTTTTATGTAGGTTTTTTATGTCGGTTTGAGAAAATAAATTTGTCTTATAATCATACGCAATATTTAAATTACCGGTATCATTTATATCATAAATATGTATTGCCAAATCATCGGCAGAATTACCATTAAAAGTCCAAACTGTGCTATAGTTTATATTTTCTTCTTCCATAGCACTGGTTATTTGATAAGATAGCAAAATATTGTAGAGATTAGGCAGGGTATTACTTTTTTCCCTAAGTTTTTTGAGTAACGACTGATAAGGGTATTTTTGATGCCTAAGCATATTTAATGAATCCTTTGCAATATTTTTTACCAATGTTTCAAAGTCATAGGTATTTTCAAAATTAATTAAAAGAGCTTGAGTAGATATAAACATTCCATATGTATTTTTTTCTTTAAAATTTGTCCTATTTAATATAGGAGTACCAATAGCGAACTTATCCAAATTACAAATGTCGGATATATATACTGCATAGATTGCCATTAAGAAGTTATATACAGAAATAGATTTATCTAAGCAATATGACTTAATTTTTTTAATTATATTGCTATTTACTTCAAAAATCTGTCTATTTGCAATAGTAGAAGTGTTAGACTTAGATATATCCTTTTTATTATAAATAGATGCAATTGAAGGAATATTATCAAACTTATTTTCCCAATATGATTGGTCTTTTGAATATCTTGTACTATTTATGTATTTTTGTTCAGATTGTATATAGTCTAAATAAGAATATCGTGAAATTTTGCCTATTTGTGTGTTATATTTTAGTGAACTATATATTTTTATTATTTCCTTAGCAATAAGACCAAGACTCCATGAATCAGCAATTATGTGATGAATATTTAGCATAAATGCACCATAACCATTTGTAAATTTAAAAATATAAAAATTATATAAAAACGAATCAAATAAATCAAAAGGCTCAGATGCAACATTTCTTTGGATTTTTGATAATTCATCATAGTTATGCACAAAGATGACATCTATGTTAGAATTATAGGTAGAAGAGAAATATTGCATTATCTCACCATTTTCCATTGATATATGTATTTTGAAAATATCATTTTTGTCCATTACTAATAATATTGCCTTTTTTAGAAGATCAAAGTCTACGGGTTCTTTTATAATAGCAGTACCGCAGATATTATTAATGGAGGTACCTTTATAGAATTGTTCTGTAATTAATATATTTTTTTGAGGATTTGTTAGATTAAATAGTTCTTTTTTTGACATTATATTGGTTAATCTCCTTTTTTATATACTCTAGGAAAGTCATCGTTGAAAACGATAGACTTGACGTAGAGAAGAAATATGCGAACAAAGACGCGGACTTTAAAATGTCATAAATAGCGAAAATGTAAAAAATGTCTGCTTTTGTTCTTTAAGAGCATTATATAATTACTTTAATAAAAATGCAATTATTTTGAAAAATAATTTGAAATAAAAGCCTATAGATTAATATTTCATACTAAAATAACGTATTTAATAGTAGTAACATCTAAAATTATTAATAAATAACTATAAAATAAAAGGTTTATTTTTTTTATGAAAGGGAAAAATCTGTATAGGAAGGAATGAGATTAAATATGAAAGGGAGAGAAAAAAAGAAAAGTCAGAGTGTTATAATTATTTTAATAGTAATTTTAATGGGAATAACAGGATACAATTTATACACAATGTATGAAAATATAGAAATATATTCAAATTATGAGGCAAGTAAAACAGGTTTATCAACAGAATATCAACAAACTGTGGATAACAATATAGAAAATAATCAAAATAAATCAAATATGTTGGAAAATGTAATAGATAGTGTAGTTGGAATTTCAAAACTAAAAACAACAGGAAGTTCTATTTTAGGAACTTCTACCGAAGATCAGTTAGGTTTAGGAACAGGAATTATCGTCTCAGAAAATGGGTATATATTAAGTAATAGCCATGTAACAGGAGAAAAATATAGTCAGTGTTATATAACTTTAGAAGACAAGAATACCTATACGGGACAAGTAGTTTGGGCTGATACAGATTTGGATTTATCAATTACAAAAATTGACGCAAAGGGATTAAAATATGCAAAATTAGGAGATTCGGAGAACGTCACAATAGGACAGGAAACTTACGCAATTGGAAATCCTATAGGATATGAATTTAGAAGAACTGTTACTTCTGGAATAATAAGTGCCGTAAATAGAACAATAAAAATAGATGAAGAAAACAAAAGTACTTATATGTCAAATTTAATACAAACAGATGCTACGATAAATCCTGGAAATAGCGGAGGACCACTTATTAATGTATATGGCGAGGTTATAGGAGTTAATACTGTAAAAATAACATCAGCAGAAGGTATAGGATTTGCAATACCAATTAATGTTATAAAACCAATAATTGAAAAATTTATAAATAATGGACAATTTGAAGAGTCAACTTTAGGAATTTATGTGTATGATCAAGATATAGCACAATATCTTTTACTTTCAAGCAATATAACCAATGGAATATATGTATCAGAAGTTATAATAAATGGACCAGCATATAACACTGATTTAAGAGCTGGAGATATAATTACAAATATTGATGAAATTGAGCTTAGAACAATAAATAATTTAAGGGAGTATTTATATAAAAAGCAACCAGGGGAAGAAGTAGAGTTAAAAATTTTAAGAGGAAAAATAAGCAAAAATATAAAAATTATATTGGGAAAGAATAATAGTAATTGATTTTTACATTAAGATAAAAAATCTCAAATTTCATTGCAAAAGTAACATAATATATGGTATAATATATATTATTAAAAAAAGGAGATACAATATGGACGATAAAGATCAAGAAGAATTAGAAGAAAGAGTATTAGAAAAATTAAAGAAGATGTACACAACCGGTGAAATATATGAATTACTAAATGACGTGCCAAAATGGAGAATAGACAACACTATAAAAAAATTAAAACATGATAATAGATGGAATCGATTATTGGAAACAATAAAAATAAAGGAAAAGGTTCAATTATTAATTTTAAATGGATATGATGCAGAAGAGATAAGTGAAAAATTAAATATAAATTTAAGGTTTGTTGAAGAATTTTTAATAAAAGTTAATAAAAATGGAAGTTTATATTATAAGGAAAAAGAAATTAACTTTGAAAATGCAAAACAGCTGGTATGCAAAGATAAACCATTAAAAGAAATTCTAAAAATTTGTAACGGAATGACAAAAAAAGAAATCTTAGAAATAAAAATATTAAAGATTCATAGAATGCATGAACAGGGATATAATATAGAGAAGATCGAACAAGAAGTTAATTTAAAACCAAACATAATTGAAAAATATATAAATGAACTAGACGGAGAAAGAAAAAAGGATATTGAAATTACTAAAGAGCAAAATCCCTTAGATAGAGAAGAAATAGATTTCAATACTGATGAAAGTATGGAAGAAGATGATAATTATTACGATGACATAGTAGATGTTCTATCAAAAAGAAAGAAAGACGTAAATAAAAGGGTAAATGAAATTCTTACCAAAATTAGAAAACAAGAAAATGTCCATCAGAATTTAGAGATGCTTAGAAGAATTATTACAACAGATTTTATGAATAACAATACATTTAAAAATATAATAAAAACTTTAATAGAATATGGATATTTTGAATATGTGATTATATTTATAAATATAAAGGAAAGAGAAGACGTCTTTACAGAGAAAGAAAAAAGACAATATAAATTACTAAAAGAAAATACTAAAGAAAAAATAAAAGAAGGCAAAATTATAGAATTATTAAAAAAGGGAAAGCTATATCCAGACCAAATTGCAAAAGAAGTCAATACTTATGAAACTACAGTTCTAAAAATAGCTAGGGAAAAAGGAATTTCGACTAAAAAAAGGGGAGCTAATTTTGAAGAATGGGAAATAAAATAGTAAAAATTAAATAAAAGTGATAATATATACATATTCTATGTAAATTATAATCAGCTACTATTATCAGATACTATTATTTAAAATTTTAGTATCTGTTTTTATATTTTTCATTAATGTATATAAAGAAAATAATTTAAACTGATATAAAATTAAAGAGATAATTGAATTTGTAGTTATTGATAAAAAAACACCAATAAAATAAATATAAAAATTAATAGGATATATTAAACATATATGGAAGTATATTTCATTGAAATCAATATTCCTAGGTTGTATAATTGTATTGAGGACAGCATAAATATTATGACTGCACATAAATTACATAGATAAAAATTGTATAGAAACTAAAAAGGTGTAAATTTAATGATAGAAGGAGCACGAAAATGAGTAGCATAGGTATTGACATTGGGGCGAGCCATATTTCATGTGGATTATATAATAGCGAATGTGATAAATTACAATGCAAAATATATATTCCTAATAGAATCAATAAAAACGTAGACATTAATACTTCCACAAAGTATTTTATAAATATAGTTATGAATTTAATAGATAGGTTAATAAAGGAAAATGATATATTCTTAGATAATGTTACATCAATAGGCCTTGGATGTCCAGGTGGAATTGATAAAAGTAAAGGAATTTTTTTAGGTTCCTCAAGTCTAAATGTTAAAGAAATTAATTGGAGAGAAGAATTAAAAGATTATAATATAAAAGTGTTTGTAGAGAATGATTGTACATGTGCAGGAATATGCGAGAGTTATGTTAATAATGCAAACGATTTTATAATGTTTACTTTGGGTTCAGGGTTAGGTATTGCATATATGCATGACTATAAATGTGTTAATAAAATTGTATGGGATATAATCGAATTAAATAGAAAAATAGGAAATAGGCATGATAAATATATTAAAAGTTTTGAAAGTTTATCTAGGAAATATGATGAATATAAACAAGAAAAATATAAAAGAGGAGAAATATTTAAATGCATAGATGAAGGAGATATAAAAGCAATAAATATTTTAAAAGATTACATAGAAAATTTTATAGAGGGTATAATTAGAATTAGAGAAAACTATAATATAAAGGATTTTTTTATAGGTGGTGGAATGTCAGAGTATTCAAAATACTTTATAGAAGAAATAAGAAGAAATTTACCAAATTTTAACATACAAATTGCAAAGCATAAGAATGATTCTGGAATTATAGGTGCAGCATTATTAGAGAAAATTATGATATCATAGGGCAGATAATTAAAGTACTGAACCAAAAAAATTAACATTTTTTGGATTCATTTCATGGGCAAAATTATCTGTCCTTTAAAATTGTGACTATGTAGGTGTCTCTATTTAGTTGTATCTGACAACTGAAATATTTAATTTTCAATGTATAACTTAAAGAATTTTGAGAAATTCTATTGACATTTCTTTGCAATTATTGTTATTTTTATTTATAAATAAGTGATTATTTAATATGACCAGATTATAGCGTAATGTTTGTAAGTCATAAAGCTATTACAATAGAATTTTTAGCAGATATAATAAAGAAAAAATGAAAATTAGATACATCAATCCATTAGTAAGGAATGATGAAAAATTTGATAGAGTTTATAATATTTCAGAGAGTGCAAGAACGTATATTAAAAAACATTAGACTATAAAACTGCAAAATATACATATTTAGATTTTGAATTATTAGACAATAAAAAAATGAGAGAATATGGAAAGCCATTCATATGATATAAAATAGCATGGAAAGGATTTGAAGTATATGAGAAATATAGAAAAATTTTATGAAAATACTAAAAATGCAATGCCTCATGACAATATAAAAAAGTTTGTTGAAATGAAAACTAAAACTGGTAATGCAATTGATTTAGGTTGTGGTGCAGGAAGAGATACAATATTTTTAATCAAAAATAATTGGAATGTAACTGCAATAGATAGAGAAGATACTAAGAAGATTATTGAAGCCAATTTAAATACAGATGACTTAAAAAAATTAAAATTTATGTGTCAAAATTTTGAAAATATTAAATTAGAGAAAAATGATTTAATTGTTTCAAATTTTAGTATACCTTTTTGTAGTAAAAATTATTTTAATGATTTTTGGAATAAAATTGTAAATAGTATTAATAGTGGTCGGATACTTTGTCGGGAATTTTTTTGGATTAAAAGATACATGGGTATCAATAAAAGAAAATATGGTATTTTTATCTAAAGAACAAGTTCTAAATCTTTTTGATAAATTTGAGATTATAGACTTTCAAGAAATCGAGAAAGATGGAAAAACAGGACTTGGAAAAATCAAACATTGGCATACATTTGATATAATAGCAAAGAAATAATTATTGATATATTTATGAATGCAGTTTTTACATTCAAAAAATTATATTTGAAGGCAATAATGAATGCAGTAACACAAATATAACTATTCAGCACTAAAGAATAAAAATTTTTTGCAAAAAAATTAAAAGGAAATATAAAAAATATTGCTTCTTTATGATAAAATAAAAATTTTATCGCACAAAGGAGCAATATTTATGAATATAAAAGAAAGAAGAAA
>CANQFW010000042.1 GCA_947599995.1 uncultured Clostridia bacterium | reverse complement strand
CTGATTAAGAGTCAGTTGCTCTACCAGCTGAGCTAATCACCCATTTATAAAAATTTATTTTCCAGATTAATCAACCTTTTTCCACTGTATTAATGGAGTTCGCGAAATATATAATATTTACGAACAATACCTATTATAATATATTCATTTTATTTTGTCAATTAAAATTTTAAATAATAATAAAAAATTATTACTCTATTACTGTTTATATCAGCATCTAGTTAAAATGCATTAAAATTAATAATAATTTATGCCCATAAAGCATTATCCCAAGGAAAAATATGTTATCTTCATTGATTAATACATAGAAATTAATATCATTTTTAATATAATAGAAAAATAACTATTAATAATCTGAATAAAATAATAATTTAATTATTATTAATTATTAATAGTTATCTCTGAACTAATTTTACATAATTATTATACCATAATAATATCGTAAAATTTGTCATAATATGATATTTACTTAATTTTTTTATTTATGTTCATTCTTCTTCCCCATCAACTGGAATAATTTCTGTACTTACAACTTTTCCTCCATCATTTGTTCTAATTAATGTAACCCCTTGAGTTGCTCTTCCTAGTATACTTATTTCTTTAACATTCATTCTTATTATTGTTCCAGTATCAGTTATAAGCATAATGTCTTCAGTTCCATCTGCAATTTTTACGGATACGAGTCTTCCAGTTTTTGGTGTGATTTTATATGTAAGAACTCCTTTTCCACCTCTTATCTGCACTCTATATTCATCAAGCTCTGTACGTTTTCCGAATCCATTTTCCGTAATTGTAAGTAATGTAGCTTTACCTCCTAGAACAATTGATTCCATGCCAATTACTTCGTCATCGTCATCTATTCTTATTCCTATTACTCCTTGAGAAGTTCTTCCTATTGGTCGAACCTCCTTTTCCTCAAAAGTTATGCATAGTCCATTTCGTGTAACTAATACAACATTGTCCTGACCATCCGTCAATTTTACAGAAATCAATTCATCATCATCTTTCAAAGTAATACCTTGAAGACCTGTTTTCTTTGAAGAATCATATTCTTTAAGTGCTGTTTTCTTAATTAATCCTCTCTTTGTTCCCATAAGTAAATATTTACCATCAGCAAAATTTTGAATTGGAATAACTGCTGATATTTTTTCACCATTGTCTAATCTTAATAAGTTTACTATTGCAGTACCCTTTGCAGTTCTACCAGCTTCTGGAATTTCATATCCCTTTAATTTATAAAGTTTTCCTTTATTTGTAAAGAATAAAATTGTATCATGTGTAGATGCTGTAAATATCTGCTTAACAAAGTCTTCTTCCCTAGTGGCGATACCTGTAATTCCCTTTCCTCCTCTTCTTTGATTTCTATATGTGTCTATAGGCATTCTCTTAATATATCCAAAATGAGTTAGGGCTACAACGGTTTGCTCCTCTTTTATCAAATCTTCTATTTCTATTTCGCCTTCTGCAGGTTTTATTTTTGTTTTTCTTTCGTCTCCAAATTTATCTTTAATTTTTAAAAGTTCTTCTTTAATAACCTCAAAAACTAAATGCTCACTATTTAAAATTTCTCTTAAATGTGCAATTAATTTCATTAATTCATTATATTCTTCTTCTATCTTTTCTCGTTGCAATCCTTGAAGAGTTCTTAATCTCATATCTAATATTGATTGAGCTTGAATATCTGATAATCCAAATCTTTCCATTAATCTTTCTTTTGCATCATCATAAGAATTTCTAATAATGCTAATAACCTCATCAATATTATCTAATGCAATTTTTAATCCTTCTAAAATATGAGCTCTTGCTAATGCTTTATCTAGTTCAAATTGAGTTCTACGAAGAATTACATGTTTTCTATGGTCAATATAATAATCTAGGCATTGTCTCAAAGTTAATATTTTTGGTTCACCATTTACTAGAGCAAGCATAATAACTCCAAAGCTTGTCTGCATTTGTGTATTTTTAAATAATTGATTTAAAACAACTTGAGCATTTGCATCTCTTTTTAGTTCAATTACTATTCTTACTCTTTCATTTCTATCGGATTCATCTCTAATTTCTGAGATTCCTTCTATTCTTTTTTCCCTAACCAAATGAGCCATATTCTCAATAAGCTTTGATTTATTTACTTGATATGGAAGAGATCTAACTATAATTCTTTGCTTATTTCCCGACATTTCTTCTATTTCTGTCTCGGCTCTTAATATTATTTTTCCACGACCTGTTTTATAAGCATCTCTTATTCCTTCCATACCTAAAATTAACCCTTCCGTAGGGAAATCTGGGCCTTTTATTATTTTCATTAACTCTTCATCAGAAACATCATCTTCATCTATTATTTTTATAATTCCATCTATCACTTCTGTTAGATTATGTGGTGGAATATTTGTTGCCATTCCTACTGCTATACCTGAAGAACCATTTACCAAAAGTGCTGGTATTTGTGCTGGAAGTACTGTTGGTTCCTGCAATCTATCATCAAAGTTTGGCATGAAATCTACAGTATTTTTTTCAATATCTGTAAGCATAATTTCTGCAATTTTTGACATTCTAGCCTCTGTGTAACGATATGCAGCTGGAGGATCTCCATCAACGGATCCAAAGTTTCCATGCCCATCAACTAATACATATCTCATAGAAAAATCTTGTGCTAGTCTTACCATTGCATCATAAACAGATGCATCTCCATGTGGATGATATCTACCTAAAACGTCTCCAACTGTTGTTGCAGATTTTCTGTAAGGTTTATCCGATGTAAGACCATCTTCATGCATTGTATATAAAATTCTTCTATGCACTGGTTTTAACCCATCTCTAACATCTGGAAGTGCACGTTGTACAATAACACTCATAGCATAATCAATGTATGCTGTTTTCATTTCCTCTTCAATATCTCTTTCGATTATCTTTCCGTCTTGTCTCTCTGCCATTGTTTATACCTCTTTCCTTTTTTTATACAAATGTATTATACAAGATAAAAATAAAATATGCAAGTATAAAATTATAAAAATTTATAGCAATGTATTGATGTACAATATTACAGATTTAATTTATCTACTAATTCTAACTCGTCTACACTTAAATCAAAATTTTTTCCATTATTTTTTATAATATTATGTATAGTCTCAATTTTCCTTGCAGACTTTATCGTATTTTCAATAGGAATGAGTTCTTTCATTTGTTTTTGAATTAATTTATACTCACTATCCATATTATTAAAGTCCTTTTTATTGTAATATTCTTTCCAATTATTCATATATGTCTCCAAATTTTGTGCACTTGTTAACTGCTTTGTAAGAGTTGATTCAATATTTTTTTCCACATTGCTCAAGATAGAATTTTTTCCATTTGTTATTAGTTTGGCTACATTTTTATCAATCTTTCCTTTATTGGCAGCTTTGTTAACAGCACTATCTAATACATTTGAAATAGAATCTATTATTCCACCTTTTTTTATTGCAGTTTGAATTTGAGATACGTCTTCAAAATTTCCAGTGGCAATTCCTATTGCGCTTTTTCCAATATCTATAGCTGATTTAATACTTCTACTAATCCCTTCTTTTAATCCATAGTTAATTAAATTATCTTTTAAATTTATTATTTGATCTTCAATAAAATCCGGTAAAATATATCTTATCCCTATATCAATTCCATTATCTATAGTTTTCCATAACATACTATCTAAAAAATTATTTTGATTATTTACCACATCTAAATTATTCTCTATTTTATTATTTTGTTCCAATTCTATATTCATATTTTCTCCTTTTATTTAACTTTTTTATTTTCAATTTTAAATTATTTTTATTTTTTATATAAAATTATCTTTTTAATATTATTTTTTATTTTGATTTAAAATATTATTTTAATATTTTTTTATATATTTTTCTTAATCTTTTATTATTTAATCTTTTATCAAATTTAATTATACCTATAATTTTACTTTTCCTTAAAATTATATTTAGTATATTTTTATCTATATAATTTTTATCTATTTTATTTAATATTATTTTTATTTTTTTATTTTCAATTATTTTATTTATTTTTTTGAATTCAGTTTTTATTTTTTCAAGGCTATTATCTATAAAAAATATAATATTTTTGTTTTCATAAAAATTATTTCTTAAAAATAAATAATTATTAATGTTAAAATCCAGAAATATGAATTCATATTTCATAAAAAAATCACTTAAATATTTTTTTATATCTATATCCTTTTTATAGATATTATCTCTTGCAACTATTAAATCTACATTATCATTTAATTTAATAATTTCATTCTCATTTTTATTATTTACTATATTAAAATTTATAATTAAGATTTTTTCTTTATTAATTATAGAAATAAAATCATAAATAAAATTTTCTTTAGCATAATCATTATTTCCAATTAAAATCAAATAATTTTTATCAATTATTTTTTTTGTTTCATTATCCACAAGATTATTTTTTTCTTCATTAATTTTAAAAATACTATAATTATTAAAATTATATTGTTCAACTTTTTTTTCACTTTTTTCTATTTTATTATTTTTTTTACCATTATTTATTTCTTCACTATTTATTTTAATATTTTTGTTTTTTTCTATTTTTTCTTCATTAAGTTCTTTTAGAAGAATTTCTTTATTAATAATTTTTTTAAAATAAATATTTTTATTTTTATTTTTTTCTAATTCTTTTTTTAATTCTGAATTATCATTTTCTATTAAAAAGAAAATTTTTATTTTATTATTTATTTTTAGTATATTAAAAATTAAATCATGAAAAGTTATTTCACCAGGTAATTTTTCATCAATAATAACTACATCAATAATTATTTTATTTTTTTTATTTTTTTTAATAATATCTATAATAGCTTCTCTATATTGTATATTATTGCATATAACTTCAAAATTTTTTTCTTTCTTTAAATCTTGATTTAATTTAATTTTTTCCATAGCAGTAATAATTTTTTGCATTTTTTTCCCTTCTATATTTTAATTTTATATTCTATTAATATAATTAATTAATTAAATTATATATTTTTTTATTTTTTGATTTTATGGCTTTTTATTTTCGATTTAAACTAATTTTTATTTTTTTATTGAATAATTATTTAATTTAAATTTTTATTTATTTTATTTTTGTAATTTATTTAATTACATTTTTTATTTTATATTAAATTATATACTATCCAACAATCTCATTTTCTTTTTCTGATCTTTCTACTTTCACAAGTATATGGTCATCCTCTACAAACATAAGACATTCACCTCTTTTTAAGCTTTTAATCTCTATTTTTTCTTTTTCTGATAAATTTATATTTTCTGATAAAATCTTTATATTGTTTTCTTCAAGTGAAAAGAAATTTTTTATACTTGAATTATTTAAAATACTCTTTCCATATGTTCCATCTTCTAAGCTAAATAAATCAGATATATCTTGTGTTATTGCCACACTGCTTCCTCCATATTTTCTAATTGTTTTAAATATTTTATATATAAATGATGCTACATTTTTATTTGATGTAACTCCAATTAACCTCCATATTTCATCTAAATATATTGCCTTTTTTTCATTTCTATTTATTTTTATTTTATCCCAAAATAATTCAGTGAATAAATACATTCCATATTTCAAATTTTCTTCTCCTAAATCATAAATATCTGCAATAATTAATTTGTTATTTAATTCAATGTTAGTATAATTATTAAAAAATTTTAAAGATCCTTTGACAAAAGGAATTAATTTATTACCTAATTTTTTTAACTCCTTATCTTTTATTAAAATATTATATATATCTTCTAGTAATGGCATGTCCTTTTTATCTTTAAATATTTTAGTTTTACTATTTTTTTTATTTTTATATAAACTATTATCATCAAAAGTTATTCCTTTTGAATTATATGTTTCAATTATTTTTTCTTCTAACAGTGCCTTTTCTTCTTCTTCTAACTCTCCAAAAATTAAATTAAAAAAACCAATCAATTTTGAAATTTTAGTTGCTAGATATCCTTCTTCTCCTTCTTCTAAACTTTCTTTCCTTATTTCTAAAATATTTATAAATGTATTTGATGAAGGACCAATTTTAATTTCTGTTCCATGTAATTTTTCACATAATTTTTCATATTCCCTTTCTGGATCTATTACATATTGTTCTATTCCCATTATTCTATATCTTAAAATTAATAATTTTGCATAATAAGATTTTCCTGCACCACTAGTTCCAAAAATACACATATTAGCATTTTTATATTTATCAGTATTATACCTATCTATAAATACCATTGAATTGTTATATATATTTTTTCCTATAAATATTCCTTGTTCATCAAAAATAGAAGAAGAAACAAATGGGTATGTAGCAAGTAATCCATTAGTTAATACATTTCTCCTTGCTGAACTTTTAATGTCTATATTATTTTCCATAAGTGGTACACAAGATTTAAAAATTTGCTCTTGCCTAAAATTTGCTCTTCTACTTTGCATTCCTTTACTTTCAAGTAATCCTTCTATTTTATTTAAATAATATTCTAATTCTTTAATATTTTCAGCATATAGATTTATATAAATATACAAAAAATATAAATCCTCGTTATTAACTTGCATTTCTTTTCTTATATACTTTGCATCATTATATGTAAAAATTGCAATATCTATATCTTGCCTATTTTGATTTGACTCTTTTATATCAACTCCTACATTTCCTATATGATATGTTAAATCTTTTATTGTTTTATATTGATCTTGCTTTTCATAAAATATCGATATATTCATGTTTATATTTGTTTCTATTAAATTTTTTAATAAAATTTCTTCCTGTTCCCTGTAATAATTTGTTACTATTAATCCTGCATAATATAAATTATCTATTTCAATATATTTAGGATTTTGCATATTTATATAAGATGGACTTATTGTGTCTTTATCATTTAAAACTCCTGCATAAAAATCAAAATTTTTGTTACTATTTTTTTCATTTATTTTTTTTATATTTTTTTTATTTAATAAAATTTTTATTTCCTCCCTTTTATTTAATATTTAAATTTAAAAATTCACTTTATTAATTTTCTAAATATTTTTTTATATTCTTTTATTAATTTTATTATATATAATATAATTTATAAATTATTCTAAAGTTTTTATGAAATAATTAATTTTCTACTTTTTTAAAATATTTTCTAGAATTAAAAAAAGAAAATATAATTTCTATAATCTCTTTTTTATTATCAAAATCTTTAACAATATTTCCACATCTTGATAAACACTCTTTTATTTTAAAATACTTTTCATTTAATTCTTCGAAAATAATTTCTTTTTGACTATTAACAGTTTTTTCTGAATTTTCAATTATAATAAAAAAATTTTTTGAAGATGAACTTTTTATAGAATTAATATCGTTTATGAATTTTATATAATCTTCTGATATAATCTCTAAATATTTTTTATTTTCTTTTTTAAAATTTTCTTTAATGGTATTTATATTTCTTTCTAAATTTTGTTTACAACTTTGAATTAAAATCTGGATATTAAAATCACATGTCTTTAAAAAAATTTTATATGAATTTAGAATGGATTCTTTTTCTAAATTTGATTTTAAATTAAAATTTATTGGTGATATTTTTAATATTTTTAAATATTTATTATTTTTTAATTTTATTATTCCATTATTAAAAACTTCTTCTATTGGAATCCAATCTTGGACAGTTTGAAAATTTAAATTTTTATTTGTTTTTTTATCTTGTATTTTTTTCATAACTCACCTCTTTTCAGAAATAAATTTTTATTTTATATTTAAAATTATTATACTACGAAATTATAGGATGTCAAGAAAAATCGTTAGACATAATTCTATTAAAAATACTAAAATATGATCAAATAATTTATAAAATAAAAAAATATATAAAAATTCACAAAATTTTTTATAATTTATTAATTTATATATATTTCTACTTTAAAGTGAGTGTATATTATTTTTTATATAATGTCTATAAGAATAAAAATAAAATTTTTTCTATTTGAACTCCACATATAAATTTTATTTTTTTTCAAATTTTTGAATAAAAAAAATGTAATTGACAATAATATTATTATAAGGTTGATGATAGTTGAGCCAAGAGAATTAATAGATTATCAAATTAGTAGTTTATTAATTTTCGGTCAAAAATGTATAATAGTTTTATAAAAGATTATTATATGTTGGAGAGAAGAATATATTATGTGTAGGCAAGCTGTGTATTTTTCATGGTTACAATATATGTAATATATTCGAGCTAAGATTATTCTTATATTTCTTAATGGTTTTTACTAGTCCTTTTTACAGGATGAATTAAGCTATTAAAAGTGTATTAATAGTCGAGCAACGGATTAATATATGTTGCTTATAGCTTATTTATATAGTAATATATATTAGGTTAGAAAGCTATATATATTAGTTTGAGTCTAAGATTATTATTGGCTTTATGATTAAAGGAAGATAGCTAATTTCTATCTTCCTTTAAATTTATTAGTATTTTATTTATTTAAATATATCTATTAATTTTATTTTTGTATAAATTTATTTTAAATTAATATATACTTACTATAAATTATACATCTAAATTTTTAACATATTTTGCATTTTTCTGTATAAATTCTCTTCTTGGTTCAACTTCATCTCCCATAAGAACCGTAAATATTTCGTCCGCTTTAATAGCATCATCCATAGTGACTTGTACTAAAATTCTTCTTTCAGGATCCATTGTTGTTTCCCATAATTGTTCTGGATTCATTTCTCCAAGACCTTTATAACGTTGTAGTGCAAGCTGATCTCTCTTAATTCCTTTTTCATCTAGCTCTTTATAAGCTTTTTCTAAATCTTCGTCTGTATAACAATAAACATCTTCCATTCCTTTTTTAGATAGTTTATATAATGGTGGTTGAGCAAGATACACATTTCCATTTTCAATCAATGGTCTCATATATCTAAAGAAAAATGTTAATAATAAAGTTCTTATATGTGCACCATCCACATCTGCATCAGCCATAATAATTACTTTTCCATATCTTATTTTTGTAATATCAAAGTCTGCACCTATACCTGCACCAACTGCTATGATTACTGGATTTAATTTGTCATTTCCATAAATTTTATCTGCTCTTGCCTTTTCAACATTAAGCATTTTTCCCCATAAAGGTAATATTGCTTGGAATCTTCTGTCCCTTCCCTGCTTTGCACTTCCTCCAGCTGAATCTCCCTCTACAATATATACCTCACATTCTTCAGCCACTTTACTACTACAATCTGCAAGTTTTCCTGGAAGAGTTGTTGTCTCTAAACTACTTTTCCTTCTTACAAGTTCACGTGCCTTTCTTGCAGCTTCCCTAGCTCTTGATGCACTTATACATTTTTCAAGTATAGATTTAGCAACAGATGGATTCTCTTCTAAAAACGTTGCTAGTGCTTCATTTACCATAGATTGTACAATACCTGTAACTTCGCTATTACCAAGCTTTGTCTTAGTTTGTCCTTCAAATTGTGGTTCTTTAACTTTTACAGAAACAACAGCAGTTATTCCTTCTCTTATGTCCTCTCCTTGAAGATTTGAATCTTTTTCCTTTAAAATATTATGAGATCTTGCATAATCGTTAAATACTTTTGTTAAAGATCTTTTAAATCCCTCTAAATGAGTTCCACCCTCTACAGTATTTATATTATTTACAAATGTATATATATTTTCTGAATATGAAGTTGTATATTGTATTGCAATTTCAACAGGTACTTCTCCATCTTTTTCAATATAAATTGGTTCTTTATTTATTTTTTCTTTACTTTTATTTAAAAATTCAACAAAAGATTTTAGTCCACCTTCATAACAAAATTCAGCTTTTTTAATTTCTTCTTCTCTTTGATCTTCAATATTTATTTTTAATCCTTTTGTTAAAAAAGCTATTTCTCTAAATCTTGTTTCCAAAGTTTCATAATCATATTCTATTGAATCAAATATTGTATTATCAGCTAGAAATCTTACTTTAGTTCCTGTATCATTACATTTTCCTATTTTTTCAATTTGTTTTACAGTTTTTCCTTTTTCAAAACGCATTTGATATATTCCGCCATCTCTTTTAACAGTAACTTCCGTCCAATCGGATAGTGCATTAACAACAGATGCACCAACTCCATGTAATCCGCCTGAAACTTTGTATCCACTATCTCCACCAAATTTTCCACCAGCATGTAATACTGTATAAACAGTTTCAAGAGTAGAAATTTTTGTTTTTGGGTGTATTTCTACGGGAATTCCCCTTCCATTATCTGAAACACAAATAATATTATCTTTTTCTATGGTTATATTTATTTGTGTACAATATCCTGCTAAAGCCTCATCTACACAGTTATCAACTATCTCATATACCATATGATGCAATCCTCTTACTGATGTACTACCAATATACATACCAGGTCTTTTTCTTACGGCTTCAAGACCTTCAAGTACTTGTATCTGATTTGCCCCGTATTCATGATTAAATTTTTCCATTTACAAGTCATCCTTTCTTCTTTATAAAAAAAATAATTTATCATATATAATATAATTATAAATTTCTTTTTTGTCAAATAATTTTTCTAAAAAAATTTTTTTATTTTTATTATTCTTCATTTATAACACCATTTATAACATTGAATAATTTATTTTTATCATTATTTTCTATTTTTAATTTTTCAGTACATGTAATAATTACTTGAGTATCTTTTATCGTTTTTAAAAAATTATTTATTCTATTATTATCTAATTCTGACATAAAATCGTCCAATAATAATATAGGACTTTCATTAATTTCTTCATAAATTACATTTAGTTCAGAAAGTTTTAATGAAAGCATTGCTGTTCTATGTTGACCTTGTGATCCATAAATATTTACTGGCATATTATTTATAAAAATTTCAAAATCGTCTCTATGAGCTCCTCTTGTTGTATAGCCTTTTATAATGTCTATCTTTCTTCTTTCTAATAATAATTTTTTAAATTTTTCTTTGTCTAAACAATCTGAATTATATTTAATTTTTAATTCTTCCTTATTTTCTGTAATATTTTTATGAATATCTCTTATTTTACTTTTTATTTTTTCTATAAATTCTTCTCTATAATTAGCAATTATATTACCATATTCTATTAATTGATTATCCCAAATTTCTAATAAATTTTCATTTGCATTTTCTAATTTTATTTTTTTTAAATAATTATTTCTTTCATCAATTGTTTTAGCATACATATTACAAACATGCATATATTTAGGTCTTAATTGACTAATCATTATATTTAAAAATTTTCTTCTATTTTGAGGAACGCCTTTGAGAATATTTATATCATCAGGTGTAAAAATTACAGTATTAATGTTTCCTAATAATTCACTTAATTTTTTTATTTTTATATCATTTAATAATATAATTTTCTTTTTATTAATAATAAAATCTACTTTTCCTTCTCTATCAGATTTTTCGAAATCAATTTCAATCTTGCAATTATCTTCTTTTATATTAATTAATTCCTTATCTTTATTAGTTCTAAACGACTTTCCTAAACTACATACAAAAATGGATTCAATTATATTTGTCTTTCCTTGTGCATTTTCACCATAAAAAATGTTTATATTTTTATTTAAATTAATTTCCTGATTTTTATAATTTCTAAAATTATTTATTTTTATTTTTTTTATCCTCATATTATTCTCCAATATTTCTTTAATTTTTAATTTTATTGTTATATTTATTTTAATGATTTATCTCATTTTTACTATTTTATTCTATTTTATTCTATTTT
>CANQFW010000041.1 GCA_947599995.1 uncultured Clostridia bacterium | reverse complement strand
AAATGGAAAAATATTATGTAGATAATAATTCTCTAAAAATAGATTTAAAAATAATTATTAGAACAATAGCAGTTATTATAAAAAAAGAAGGAGCAATGTAAAAATATTAAATATAAAAATTATTTGAGGTGAAGTGATAATGAAAAAGGTCTTAATATTTGGTGGAGATGGAATGCTTGGTGGAGAATTAGCACAATACTTAAATAGAGAATATGACGTATATACGACAAATATGGAAAACCTAGATATATGTGATAAAGAAGCGGTTATAAATAAAGTAAAAGAAGTTAAACCATACTTTATTATAAATTGTGCAGCTTATACTAATGTTGATGGCTGCGAAGCTAATTACGAGTTGGCAAATAAAGTGAATGGACAAGCTTTGGAGAATATTGCTGAAGCAGCAAAGATAGTAAATGCAACAATTATACATATAAGTACAGATTATGTTTTTAAAGGAAATTTAAGTTTAGATAAAAGCTATACTGAAAGTATGGAAACAAGTCCGATAAGTGCTTATGGAAAAACAAAACTTTTAGGAGAACTAAACGTCCAAAAACATGATAAATATTACATATTAAGAACAGCATGGTTATATGGAATTAGAGGCAAAAATTTTGTAAAAACAATGCTTAGATTATCAAAAGAAAAAGATGAAGTAAGTGTTGTTTTAGATCAACATGGAAGTCCAACTTCAACAACAGCATTGTGTAAAATTATAGAAGAGATAATGGAAAAAGAACCAGAATATGGAATATATCATGCTACATGTGAAGGATTTACTACATGGTATGAATTCACTAAAAAGATTTTTGAAATAGCAGAAATTAAGACAAAAGTAAATCCTATTACATCTGCCGAATATAAGAAAATGTATCCAACATCAAGCAATAGACCACAAAACAGCATGCTATCAAAAGAAAAACTTCATAATATAGGAATTTATCCAGAAAAATATGAAGAAGCATTAAAAGAATATTTAAAGGAGGAATTAAAATGATGAAAGGAATAATACTTGCAGGAGGAAATGCAACAAGACTATATCCAATAACGCTAGCTGTTTCAAAGCAAATGTTACCAGTTTATGATAAACCCATGATTTATTATCCGCTATCAACCTTAATGATGGCAGGAGTAAGAGAAGTATTAATTATTTCTACACCTATTCATTTACCAGCATTTGAAAGATTATTAGGAACAGGCGAAGACTTAGGAATGAAATTTGAATATAAAGTTCAAGAGAAACCTGTTGGACTTGCAGATGCGTTTATATTAGGAGCAGATTTTATAGGAAATGATAGTGTGGCGCTTATTTTAGGGGACAATATGCTTTATGGATCTAATTTAGAAGCTTTATTAAAAAAGGCAAGTAAATTAAAAACAGGAGGATTAATTTTTGGATATAAAGTTGCAGATCCAACATCTTATGGTGTAGTTGAAATAGATAAAAATGGAACTGCAATTTCAATAGAAGAAAAACCAGAAAATCCAAAAAGTAATTTAGCAGTACCAGGAATATACTTTTACGATAATAATGTAGTAAATATAGCAAAAAATATTAAGCCCTCTGCAAGAGGAGAACTAGAAATAACAGATGTAAATAAAGCATATATGGAAAATGGAAATTTAAAGGTAATTCCTTTAGAAAATGGATATGCATGGTTTGACACAGGCTTAGCAGATAGACTTCAAGATGCATCTGATTTTGTAAAAGCTATTGAGGTAAGGCAGGGTATTCAAATCGCATGTTTAGAAGAATATGCCTATAAAAATAATTGGATTTCCAAGGAAAAAGTTTTAGACCATGCTAAAAAATATAGTAAGACAGAATATGGAAAATATTTAAAAAATGTAGTGGACCAAAGCTAACATTAGTGCATCAAAATTTTTACTATAAATAAATGGAGGTTAAAATGGGAAAGTTCAACAAAATATATACTAATATAGAAGGAGTTTTCATAATAGAACCAACTGTATTTGGCGATAACAGAGGATATTTCATGGAGACATATAGTAAGAAAGACTTTGAAGAAATAGGGATAAATTATAATTTTGTACAAGATAATCAATCAAAATCTAAAAAAGGAGTGTTAAGAGGATTACACTTTCAAAAAGAAAATACTCAAGCAAAACTTGTAAGGTGCATAAAAGGAGAGGTATTTGATATAGCGGTTGACTTAAGAAAGGAAAGTAAAACTTATGGCAAATGGGAAGGAGTAATTCTTTCAGAAGAAAATAAAAAAATGTTTATGATACCAAAAGGATTTGCACACGGATTTTTGGTTTTATCAGATGAAGCAGAATTTTGTTATAAATGTGATGACATATATAACCATGAAGCAGAAGGTGGACTAAAATGGGATGACAAAGAAGTTGGCATCATATGGCCAGAAGTTAAAGGAATGAAGCCGGAAGAATATATAAAATCAGAAAAAGATAAAAAATGGCCAAGTTTACAAGAATTAAGAAATACAGATTTATTTAAGAATTTAAAATAGGAGAAAAGAATGGAAAATATATTAATAACAGGTGGAGCAGGATTTATAGGGTCAAATTTTGTAGAACTAATGGTAAAAAAATATGGAGGAAAATATAACATTATAGTTTTGGATAAATTAACATATGCAGGGAATTTACATAATTTAGATAATGCAAAAGATAAAATAACATTTGTAAAAGGAGATATATGTGATTTTGATTTTGTAAAAGATACATTCAAAAAATATGATATAGATGCAGTAATACATTTTGCAGCAGAATCACATGTAGATAATAGTATAAAAAATCCATTTATATTTACACATACAAACGTTATTGGAACGCATACATTATTGGAGGCTGCAAAAGAAATATGGGGAGAAGGAAACACAAATAAATTTGTTCATATTTCAACAGATGAAGTATATGGGTCACTTGGAGAAACAGGATATTTTACAGAAACGTCAAGAATTAAACCCAATAGTCCATATTCAGCTTCCAAAGCTTCTTCTGATTTAATAGCATTAGCATACAGTGAAACCTATAAAATGAATATAACAGTAACAAATTGTTCAAACAATTATGGACCATATCAACACAATGAAAAGCTAATTCCACATATGATTTCAAAAGCTTTGAAAAATGAAAAATTACCTGTATATGGACAAGGCTTGAACATAAGAGATTGGCTATATGTAGAAGATCACTGTGAAGCGATAGATATTATATTGCATGAAGGAAAAAAAGGAGAAAGATATAATATTGGTGGACATAATGAAAAGAGAAATATAGAAATAGTAAAACTGATTTTAGAAAGATTAGGAAAATCAGAAGATTTAATAGAATTTATAACAGATAGAAAAGGGCATGATTATAGATATGCAATAGATCCAAGCAGATTAAAAGCAGAGTTTGGATGGGAACCAAAAACACAATTTAAAGATGGAATAGTAAAAACAATAGATTGGTATTTATCTCATCCTGATTATTTAGAAAAATAAGACATATAAAAATATGTGGATTTATAAGATGGAGTAATAAGAGTTGAAATAAATAATAAAGGAGTAAGGCAATGAAGGATAAAAACATTTTTATAATTGGCTCAAAAGGCATACCTGCCCAATATGGAGGATTTGAAACATTTGTAGATAAATTAACAGAAAATAGAAAAAATGAAAAAATAAAATATCATGTAGCTTGTATTGGAAAACAAGCAGAAGATTTGGTTTATAATGATGCAAGATGTTTCTATATAAATGTTCCTAATGTAGGACCTGCAAAAGCAATTTATTATGACATAATGGCTTTAAGAAAAAGTATAAAATATATAAAAGAAAAAGAAATCGATAATTCATTAATTTATATATTAGCATGTAGAATAGGTCCTTTTATAAAACATTTCAAAAAACAACTAAAAAAGTTAAACTGTAAATTATATATTAATCCAGATGGCCATGAATGGCTAAGAGCTAAATGGTCGAAACCAATAAAAAAATATTGGAAATTATCAGAAAGGTTAATGATAAAGCATGCAGACTTAATAATCTGTGATTCAAAAAATGTACAGAAATATATACATAATTCATATGATAAATATCATCCATGTACAAAATTTATTGCATATGGAGCAGATATAGAAAGAAGTAAATTATTAGATAATGATGAAAAAATGAACAAATGGTACAAAGAAAAAAATGTACAAATAAAAAATTATTATTTAATTGTGGGAAGATTTGTACCAGAAAATAACTTTAAAACAATGATTTCAGAATTTATGAAGTCAAAAACAAAAAAAGACCTAGTAATAATAACAAATGTAGAGCAAAATAAATTTTATGAAAAATTAAAAAATGAAACTAAATTTGAAAATGACAAAAGAATTAAATTTGTTGGAACAGTATATGAAAAAGAAATGTTAAAGAAGATTCGTGAAAATGCGTATGCATATTTACATGGACATTCAGTTGGAGGAACTAATCCTTCGCTAATAGAAGCTCTTGCAACAACAGATTTAAACTTACTATATGATGTAGGATTCAATAAAGAAGTTGCAGAAGATGGAGCGTTATATTGGAATTTGGAAGATAACAATTTATCTGAGTTAATTGAAAAAGTAGAAAAATTAAGCCAAAATGAAATAGCAAAAATAAGTACAAAAGCAAGGTCAAGGATAAAACAAGAGTACACATGGGAAAAAATAGTAAATGATTATGAAAAAATATTTTAGGAGAAAATAGTGAAGATACTACATTATTTTTTAGGATTCCCACCATATAGAACTGGGGGAATGATAAATTTTGCATGTGATTTAATGAGTTTTCAAAAAGAAGAAGGAAACGAAGTAATTGCTGTATATCCAGGTAGAATTAACTTGGGTGTTTTTAAAAGATTAAAACTAAAAGAAAAAAGTCCTATAAATGGTATTGTAAATTATGAAATTATTAATCCTTTGCCAGTATCTTTAGATGAAGGAATCAAGGAAATAGATAAATTTACTAAAAAATGCGATGAAATACAATATTATGATTTTTTAAACAAAATACGACCTGATATTATTCATATACATACTTTAATGGGTTTGCATAAAGAATTTATTAATGTTGCAAATTCAATGGGTATAAAAACAATTTTCACAACACATGATTACTTTGGAATATGTCCAAAAGTAACATTATATAGATATGGGAAAGTATGTGATAATGATTATGATTGTAAAGAGTGTATTAGATGTAATTATTCTGCATTATCAATGAACAAAATAAAATTGATGCAATCATTATTATATAAAAAACTTAAAAATTCAATATTTGTTAAATATTTGCGAAAAAAACACAGAACTGTTTTTTTTACAGAAACACAACCTAAATTCTTAGAAGATAATAACGAATTGGAAACTAAGAAAAAAGAATATCAAATATTAAGGAAATACTATGTTGAAATGCTAAATAATATTGATCTTATTCATTTTAACTCTAATTTAGCAAAAGAAATATATTTAAAATACATTAAACCAAAATCATATAAAGTAATTTCTATAAGCCATAAAAATATAAAAGATAATAGAAATAATAAAAAAATTGAAAGTGATAAAATTAGATTTACATTTTTAGCATCAACAAAGCCATATAAAGGATTTTATCTGTTAAAGAAAGTACTAGATGAAATATATATAAAAAAGCCTTATGAATTTGAGTTAAACGTGTATGGGAATGTAACAGAAAAGTCGGAATATATGAATGTATATGAAAAAGGATTTTCGCAAAAGGATCTTCCTCAAATTTTTTCAAGAACGGATATATTAATTGCACCAAGTATATGGTATGAAACATTTGGTTTTACTGTATTAGAAGCTTTAAGTTATGGAGTACCAGTAATAGTAAGTGATAATGTTGGATCAAAGGATATTATAAACAAAGCAGGAATTATAGTAAAAGCAAATGATAAACAAAGTCTATCAGAAGTGTTAGAAAATTTAAATAAAAATGAAATTAATGAATATAGAAGAATAATAAAAAAACAAATCAAGATTATGGAATGGAAAGAATTTTGCTTACAGATTGAAAATTTATACAGTGGGAGAAAAAATGATGATATCAATGCTTAAAACTAAAGAAAAAAATAATACGTGGATATATAATATATTGATTGCACTGGTAGTTGTATTTATGGGATGCTTTCGAGATGGAAATTTAAATTTGATATATTTTGTTATTCCAATAGTATCTATTATATCAAGTAAAAGAAATAAAAAAATATTTTCTAGGATACTACTACTATTTATACCATTTATATTTATTTTTATTATAACATCCTTTTATTCTAAGTATTTTACTAATATGAACAAATCCCTAATATATTTGTTGAAATTATTATTATGTGTATCATTATTTTCAGCGTTAAAATATGGTAAGTATTCTTTGGATTTTTATAAAATACTTAGATATATAGAATATACAATTTTTGTCCTAAGCATCATTGCAATAGTTACACATAATAATTATTTATGGAGGTTCAATGATGTAGTAAATAAATATACATCAACTAGATTACAACTGTTTTTCCAAGAGCCATCTGAATTATCAGAGGTATGTGGTATATTACTAATTGTTCACCTGTATTATTTGAAGACAGGAAAGACTAAAGATTTTTTTAAGTTAGCTTTAGTTATTATTCCATTAATTTTGTCAGCAGGTTTATCAGGACTAGTATATTCTGTAATAAGCGTATTAATATTTTTTATATTAACAGAAATTCAAACTTTAAAAAAAGCAAAAATTAGTAGGATATTTTTATTATTTATATTTTGTGGTATAGGTATTGTGATGTTGGTAATTTTATTTCCACAAAATGCTATTATAAAAAGAATAGTAGCAGTGCTTAACGGAGAAGATGGATCATTTAATTATAGATTTACAAGAGCTTGGGAAGCATTAAAACATATTTTAGTTGAAACAAAGTGTTTAGGTGTCGGATTAGGAAATATTAGAACGCAATTTATGAATAATTATCTTTTTAAAAATTTTAACTTACTGAGTTTTTCAAACTCTTATTTATTCTTTTTTGCTGAAGGTGGGCTAATTGCTATAGTGTATATATGCTTTTTAATAATAGGACTTATATTAAGAGTAAAAAAAATGAGTATATCTTATTACAACAAATGTTTAAGAATATCGTTGTTATTTTTTATTGTAGTTATTCAAATTACAGGAGGTTATTTTACCGATCCTTTTTTGTGGGGAATATTAGGGTTAATAGGCTCGGAACATTTTATATCGGAGGGAAAAAAGAATGATATATGAACTATTTGGATTACCAGGTTCAGGGAAAACCACTTTTTGTAATGAATTGTATAAAAATAAAAAAATAAAGAATTTAATGTCATTATACAAAGAAAATTTTTGGGGAAAGATATACTTTCATTTTTATTTAAAATGTATGGTGTTATTTAAAAATGAATATGGATTATATAAAAAAATTATAAATGAATTAAAAGAATCAGATATTTATATTAACAAAATTGATAAAAATATAAATATAAATTTATATATAAAGTATTTATTATTTGTTAACATGATAGAAAGAAGAGTTATTAATAAAAAAATTACATATATAGTTGATGAAGGTGTAATACATTATTGTATAGCCATGATGGCAGAATTTTCTTTATCATTAGAAAAAGTTAATAAACTATTAGATATTATAAATTTTAAAACTAGTACAATAAAACCAGTTGGACTAAAATGCAATATTGATACTTGCTTACAACATATCGAGAAAAGGAATAGAAAAGAGACACCAATTGATTTTTTAGAAAAAGTAAAGTTAATAAATTTGCTAAATGACTATCAAAATGCGTACGACATTTTTATAAATAAATATAAAGAAATAGAAAAATAAAGTTCGGAGGAATAAAATGGTTTGTTTTATAATATTGCACTACAACGTTTTTGAGGAGACTATAAAATGTGTAGATTCCATTTTGAAAAATGTTGAAGGTGATAAAAAGATAATAATTGTTGATAATTGCTCTAAAAATGATAGTTACATACAATTATTGGAATATTATAATGGGAATACAGTTGTAGATGTTTTAAAAACTGAATCAAATTTAGGTTTTGCCAATGGAAATAATTTTGGATATCACTATGCTAAAGATAAATATGAATTTGATTTTTGTATTGTAATGAATAACGATATGGAAATCTTGCAAAAAGATTTTATAAAAAAAATATATGAAAAATATTCAAATGAAAAATTTGATATTTTAGGACCTGATATATATTCTACAAAAGTAAAAAAACATCAAAATCCGCAAGCAACTAAAAACTATACTTTGAAAGAATTAAAACGATTTAGAGCAATTCTATTTCTAAGAAATAAATTTAAACATTTATTTTTTTATTTATCTTATATAAAAAAGATTATTAAAAAACCCAAAATATCAGGCAATGATCAAAAAGGCGAAGAGATAGTAGGATTACCATTGCATGGCTCTTGTTATGTTTTTTCGAAAGATTTTATAAAAAAACATAATAAGTGTTTTTATGATAAGACTTTTATGTATCAAGAATCATACATACTACATTTTCTTACAATGAAAAATAATGAGAAAATGATATATTTTCCAGAAGTACAAGTATTACATCATGAAGATGTTTCTACTGATAGTGTGTATGCAAAGAAATATTCAAAATATATATTTATAAATAAATGTTTATATGATTCAACTAAAGTATTTATTAAATTAATGCAGAAATATAGAAAATAAATGAGATATCAAATTAGGGAGTTTAAAATGAGAGTAGGTATAGTAATTTTAAATTATAATAGTTATGAATTAACTTGCAATTTAGTAAATGAATGTTTAAAAATTAGTTTGATTGATAAGATTGTACTAATTGATAATAACTCAAACGATAAATTTGATGATTTTACAGTTAAAATGTCTAACAATAAAATTAAATATATAAAAAATACGGAAAATTCTGGATATGCAAAAGGAAATAATATAGGCTTAAGATATTTGAAAAGCATAGGTTGTAAATATGCTTTTATAGCAAATCCAGATACTATTTTTGAATATGCTACAATAAAAAAAATATTAGAATTTTTAGAAAAAAATCAAAAATATGGAGTAGCCTCTTGTATGAGAACCTTAAACGGAACAAAAAATACAGGTCAATTTTGGACAATTCCTATATATACACAAGCTTTGTTTGAATCAATATATATTGGAAGGAAAATTCAAAGTTTATTTAATATAAAACATTCCAATAAAGTTTGTGCAAAAGCAAATAAAGATTATTTAAATGTTGAAGTAGTTGGAGGAGCATTCTTTGGATGTAATTTAGAAATTATACATGAGATAAACTATTTTGATGAAGGTACATTTTTATGGTATGAAGAAAATATATTAAGTTATAAGCTTAGAAAAAAAGGATATAATGTAGCATTACTGAGAACATGTACATATGAACACAATCATAAAAGAAATGGACATGGTAATTCTAATTTTAAAGTTTTTATCAACTCAAAAAGACATTTTTGTAAAAAATATTTAAAAATAGGATTATTAAAAAATATACTATTATATATTTTTGATTTTATAGGAAACATTGAAAATAAAATAATATATAATTTATTTAAGGAGTGATAATGTGAACATAAAAAAAGCAATTTTAAAGGTTTTTACAGTGAATTTTTTTCAATTAATATCTAGTTTAGTTGTTGGGTTTTGTGTTCCTATGATTTTATCAATAGAGGCATATGCAGGATTAAAGACATACACATTGCTAATATCATACATTGGCTTATTTCATTTTGGCTTTATAGATGGATTGTTTATAAAATATGGAGGAAATCATTATGAAGATATAGATAAAAGCATTTTGAAAGGTGAGCATATTTTTTTAATCATACTAGAAGTAATTGTTTCAGCAGTATTATTTATTGTCTCACTGCTTTTTAAAAGTATAATAGTATTTTTATTTGCAGTATCTATATTGCCAGTTATGCTAAGTAATTTTTTTAGAAGTATCTTTCAGGCAACAGGAGAATTTAATAAATATTCAAAGATTGTGTATAAATATACAATTTTTTATATGATTTTAAATATTATATTAGCACTTATATTCAAAAGTAAAAACTATATGTTATATTGCTTGACTACCTTTTGGGCTAATTTGCTATCTATTTTTGTTATTGAAATAAAATTTTTATATAAATATAGAAAAATACAAGCATATATTAGTAAAGAAGATATAACAAACAGTGTAAAAGTAGGTTTTTTTATATTACTAGGAAATTTAGTAGTAATTGGTTTATTTGGAATTGATAAATGGTTTGTCAAATTATTTTTAGATACAAATGATTTTGCATATTATTCATTTGCTGTTTCAATGTTAAATATTATAAACACTCTGGTAAATGCAATTTCTATTACTTTTTATAACTATTTATTTGAAAATAACAGTAAAAATAAAATAAATAAACTAAAGAAATTTTTAATAGCATTAGGTGGTTTTGCAAGTTTGGCTTATTTTCCACTTGCAATAATAGTCAATACATTTATAAAGAAATATATTCCATCTTTAAATATAATAGCAGTAACGTTTGCATCTTTTCCATATATGATTTTAATAAATGCTTTATATGTAAATTTATATAAAGCAAATAAAAATGAAAGAAAATATTTAAAGGTTGTTATAGGTATATTATTAATATCAATTTTTTATAATACCATAGCTTTATTGATATTCCATAATACATTTGCTATTGCTATAGCGACTATTTTTACTCTATTAACATGGGTGATATATTCAACTAAAGATTTAAAAAATGTAACTGAAAGTAAAAGTATGTATATCTATATGTTTACATTAACTATTTCATTTTTGATACTTACACATATAAATAATACTGTATTAGGTGGATGTATATATATTGTTATATATTTTTTACTTACATATATAATTAATAAAGATGTTTTAATCCAAATAAAGAATGAAAGTAGTAAATTTTTAAAAAGAAAAATAAGAGAGTTAGAATAGAAAAATATAAAGCACTAGGGAAAATTATTAGTCTAAGATTTGTAACTTTAGCAAATTTGATGATTATTTTTTAGTATACATCTGTACAAGGAGAACAATGTCAATTTTACTGTAAAATTTTGTTAATAGAATTATTTGATATGTGTTTTAATATTAAGTTGTTTTTACATTGAATATAAGAATTTAAAAAGACAGCATTAAAGAACATTTTTATAAAAATACTAGGTGTTTTACAAATATTTATTTTTATGAGAACAAAAGTAACATTTCAATATATACAGTATCAGATAAAACAATGATCATTAGGCAACAGTTATATCGCCAATAATTCCTAATATTATGTCTATGGAAAAAAGATTAGGTGAATATAAATACTATGATATGGACAAGGTAATTGAAAGGGCATTAGATTTTGTAGACACAATATAACAATTGAAGATTAAAAATTTTATTGATTATATAGTGAAATATACATCTTTATATAATAAGATTAAAATTAAAATTAAAATTTAAATAAAAGAGATTTAACACATTCGAGTTACTGCTTTTTATGACAAGTAATCAAAAGAAAAGTTGAAATTTTATAAAAATATCACCTAACTTTTGAAACAAAAAGACATATAAATCAATACGGTGATATATGTCTTTTTTTGAATTTTAATCATTTCATATATGCACAAATTATTATAAGTGATATAATATAAATACTTTAAAATTAAAAAGAAAGGAATTCTTGTGAAATGGAAAAAATAATTCCAAAAAAATTAAAAAAAGGTGATGAAATTAGAGTTATTGCCCCATCAAGAAGTA
>CANQFW010000040.1 GCA_947599995.1 uncultured Clostridia bacterium | reverse complement strand
ACTACTTCATTGTGTTGACTTAGTAGTGTTGCTATTGATAGGCCTACATAGCCTGTCCCTGCTACAGCGATTTTCATAACTATACTTCCTTCTTTCTTAAAAACTTATTTTTTATTAAATCTATTCCTTGATATATCATTTCATCCTTTATTGCAAATAATATACCAACGTAAACACATCCTGAAATTATAACTTGTACTGCTATAGATAAAATTCTATTATATATTAATAAATTAATACCTACACTTATAGTAAACATTATTATTGATGCAATAAAATAATTTTTTGCAATCTTAAGAACATCTGTAAATTTAAATTCGTTTCTTATCAAATAAAATTGCACACTAGTTACTATACATTCTGCAATGACTGTAGCAATCGATGCCCCAATTGATTTAAATAACTTTATTAATATAAAATTAAAAAACAAATTTGTAAATGCTCCTATAACTACCGAAATTGTATATTTTCTTTGCTGTTTTGTTGGTAGTAAATATTGAGTTCCTACTACATTGCTTAAACCTATGGCTAATAAAATTGGGCTTATAATCATTATTAAATATGTGACCTTATCATAACCATTACCATAAAAAATAGGCACAAATTTATTGGATACACTTATTATTCCAAACATTATTGGAAAGGCTATTAATAAAACAAATCTAAAAGATCTATTCATATATTCTTTTAATTTTAGTCTATCACCACTTGCAAAAGTACTCGCCATTCTTGGGACCATAACAGTTCCTAAAGATGTTGCTATGGTCAAAAGTAATTTAACTATTTTTTGTGCCTGTTCGTAAAATCCAACTTCTGATTTATCTTCGATCATAGCACCTATCATAGTTTTATCTAACACTGTATATATTTGTGTAGCAATTTGAGGAATAAATAATTCAACAGTAGGCTTAAAATGCCTGAATACTTTTAATTCTTTAAGCTTTACTTTGCTAATGTATTTAGGTAGATATACCCAAAGTGATATATTTCCTAAGAATGTTGATAGAACATATATAAAGAAATACTCTATTAAATCATCCTTAGTTTTTACAAATATAAATATACATATAACACTTATTATTTTTACAATAGAATTTCTTATAACAGTTTTCTGAAATTCCTCTAACCCTTGAAAATAAAAACTAATATCAATAACATTAGATAAAATTTCTAATATTAAAATTTTGTAATATGTGTTATATTCCCCATTCCTACAAAAAGCAATATAGAATAATACTAATGAACATCCAATAGTAATGCATCTAATTATCAATATTTCAAAAAAAGTTTTACTACGTTCTTCTTTATTATCTTGTAAATATGCAATTTCTCTTTGTCCATACATTGCAATTCCCATAGTTCCAAATAATATAAAATATGTTGTTACTGATAATGTATAACTATATATTCCAATATTCTCAGCTCCTAAAACTCTTGATAAATATGGAGTAGTTATTAGTGGAAGTATTATCTTCAATACTTCAAAAAACATATTATATATATAATTTTTTGTTATACTTTTTTTACTCATCTATCTCATTCCTTACACAATTTAAAGCTTCTTCTATTACCTTGTCCATATCGTAATATTTATATTGTCCAAGTCTTCCTCCAAAGATAACTTTTTCATCTTTATCTGACAATTGTTTATATTTAGTATAAAGATTGTTGTTTTTTTCATTATTTATTGGATAATATGGTTCTTTATTTTTGTCCCATTTATCAGAATATTCTTTACTTATTACGGTTTTTGGTTGAGTTCCAAATTCAAAATGCTTGTGTTCTATTATTCTTGTGTATGGAACTTCATATTCGGTATAATTCACTACGGCATTTCCTTGATAATTTTCCATATTTAATACTTCTGTTTCAAATCTCACACTTCTATATTGTAGTTCTCCAAAGCAGTAATCATAATATTGATCTATAGGTCCTGTAAAAATTATTTTTTCTGCAATATTATAAAGTTCATCTTTGTGTTCAAAATAATTATAATTTAATTTAACATCAATTCCATATAACATTTTTTCTATAATTTGAGTATATCCACCTTTAGGGATTCCTTGGTATTCAGAATTAAAATAATTATTATCATATGTGAAACGAACAGGTAACCTTTTTATTATAAAACTTGGTAGTTCAGTTGCTTTCATTCCCCATTGTTTTTCAGTATACCCTTTTACTAGTTTTTCATATATAGTTTTTCCTATTAATTTTATTGCCTGTTCTTCTAGGTTTTTAGGCTCCTTTATATTTACTTCCTTTAATTCCTCTTGTATTTTTTGTTTTGCCTCTTCCGGAGTAAATATTCCCCATAATTTATTAAAAGTATTCATATTAAACGGTAAATTATATACTTCATTTTTATATCTTGCTACAGGTGAGTTAGTATATCTATTAAAATCTGCAAATTGATTTACATATTCCCACACTTCCTTATTATTAGTATGGAAAATATGTGCACCATATTTATGCACGTTTATATCTTCTATTTTCTCTGTATATATATTTCCTCCAATATGTTCTCTTTTGTCTATTACCATACATTTCTTTCCTCTTTTATTTGCTTCACAAGCAAATATTGAGCCAAACAATCCTGCTCCAACAATTAAATAATCATACATATTATAAAATCTCCTTAATATTAATATTTTTTATTGCATAGTTTCTGGATACAATAAACTTATCCATATATTTTAGAGTAATTTTTATCAATTCTTTTATTACTATTAATAGTTTATTTCTACTTCGTTTGTTGATCTTTACGAATCAAGTAAATATCCCTTAGTTTAATTTTGATTCATAAATTAGAATTTCTACATATTCTCCTAGTTTTTCCATTATTTCTTTTATCCAAATAATAATTTTAGAATTTTACTTTCTTTTTTAGTTTGAATTACATTTACAAGTATTCCCATCAATATTGAACATATTAAGCAAAAAACAAATATATCAACTCCATAATATTGTTCATTTTTATTTATTATTATACTATATACAAAATAAAAATACATATGTGTATAGTACATAACTGTACTGCATTTTCTAAAATACATTGTATTGACTTTTAATTCTCCTAATTTTATATTTCTAACTATTAAAAACAACAATATGCTTATGACCGGAATCGCAAGCGGCTGTATATATATTGTACTACAAATAGCCAAGAAAACACATATTATTTTTTTACTCATTTCAAAACTATATTTGGAAATTACCATTCCAATATATATATATAATTCCTGTTAAGATTCTTCCATTTATAATCGTCAAAGATATTACTTTTGCAACAATACTCCATATACCATTTAAATTTTCTATATTATTTACGCTAAACGTAAATATCTGCGATAATATATATGTACTTAAAACTATTATACTTCTTATATTTTTGTTTTTTATTTTACTTAATATAAAGTATATAAAACTTAATGCATATATTGTAGATAACAAATACCATAAAGGCCATGAATCAAAATTTTGCCCTACTAAAAAAAATCCTCTAAAAAAAGCAAATATATCGTATAATATTCCTCTTTCATTTACTACATATCCATACATAGTAATTGGAAGATAAATTATGCTCCATATTAAATATAACTTAACAAACTGAATAATCTTACTTTTTAATATTAATTTTCCTTCTTCTTTATTTTTTGCTTTATTTATTTTTATTCCCATAAAATACCCTGATGTTATAAAGAAAAATGGTACAGCTAAAGATAGTATAAAATTGAATACTTCTTTTGTTCTTTCATCCATTATAAGTTATTTAGCATATATATTTTACTTTTAGCTTTCTTAAAACATGTGTAATTATATACGATACTCCAAAAGTAATTATAACCCTCAAACAAAAAATAATACACATTCCCAATTCTGTATAAAAATATTTATTTCCGTGAAATCTTACTAATCAAAAATAATATTACATAATTTAATGTATCAGAATATAAATATATACCAAATGAGTATTCATTAATTCTTTTTATTATTTTATTGTTTACTATTTTATAATTGCTTATAATGTATGATAGTATATAAATCATTAAACTTCCTAAAATAGCTAAACATATAGATACCACACGATTTAATAATCTTAATATAAAATTACATTTTTCAATTTTAATATCAAGTAAAAAAAATGAAATCATTAAAACAACAACTGGCACGATTATAGTTTTATGTTTTGATATATATTCAACAAATTTTAATCTATTAAATTGAAAGTTATAACCTATATAAAAATAAATTAAATTTTTAAATATATATTGTATTATATTTATTGGTATTTTATTTTGTATTAAATTTAAGACTATAAAAACTGCTATTACCTTTTTATTGTCTATTTTTTTCTTTTCAATAATATATGTTATAAAAAAAATGCAAAATAATGTTGGTAAAAACCATAAATGAGTATTTCCTTCTATTAAAACTTGTCCGATAAATGTGTCTTTTAAAAAGTTTTGACTATTTATGTAGTATTCAGATATATATTTTAACGGAATAGCATATACAACTGTTATAATTATAAAAGGTAAAATAAGTCTTTTAAATTTATCTTTTGTTAATGCAAATATATTATTATATTTTCCCTTTGAAATAGCATTTGCAAATAGCGCTCCACTTAACATAAAAAATAATGGCATATGAAATGAATATATAAATTTAGTTAGTAAACTCAATATACGTTGACTATTTGGAAAGTCAACTTCATTTATATAATTTATACCTCCATATTTTGTTTGAATTGTGTAAAATGTACAATGACCTATTAATACCAACATAACTAATATCACTCTTAAAATATCATATTCGATAAATCTATTATTTTTTTTCATATTTATAAATAAAATTTCCCTTCTTTAAAATTGTATTATATTATTAATCTTCTGTATTTTATTTATAAGATAACATATAACTAATGACAATGCAGAAGATAATATAATGAATATATCAGCAAAGTTATTAGAATACTTTGTAAAATGTCTAATAAATCTAATCCTAAAATTCTTGATAGATATGGTGTATTTATTAATAGAACAACTATTATTAGAATTCATTATAACAAACTATATAAATAATCTTATTTCAAATATACAATATTTTTATCTAATTTCTATATTTTTCAGCATATAACATTGAATATATAATAATATATATAATCCAAACACCCGTTGTTATTGGAGATACAGTGTACATTGTTGCCACAATAAATACAAAAAATAACTTTGCTAAATTAGAAACAATTCTATCTTTTATTTTAAAACTATTTCTAAAAATATTAAATGTAAGTAGTAATAACGCAAATAGCCCCATAATTCCATATTCGAAAAATACTGCAAAAATACCAATATCTGCCAAAAGATAGCCCTTCTTACTAGCTTCATTTACAGGAGATGGTTCATATTTTTCATTTGTAATTCCAGCACCTAATAAAAAAAAGTCATCTTTAATAAAATTCATATGATATTCTATTGCTTCAACTCTAATATAAGAATCTTTTTCTGTCGTTACATCTTTAAATAGGCCATTTGTAATGTTTGTAATAAAATTAGTACCAAATAGAACAATAAAAGCTGTAATAATACCAATTATACTTAGAAATATTTTATTTGTTATTTTAATATTGCTTAATATTAATATCTCAAAGAATGAAATTACACAAATACCAATCATAAACATTCTCGTTCTTGATATAACAAATATTGCTATTACAATTAATACTAATGTTATAACTCTAAACTTATTTATTTTCTTAGTTTCAAAAAAAATATTTAAAATATATGCAAAAACAAAACAATACAAGGTAGAAACCGAATGTATCAATATCCTTTCTTCTTTATATCGTGAAGCTTCCATTAATTTTAAGAACTGAACCTTATTCATTAATAAAACTTGAATTATTATCACAAAGATTGAAAAAGTAATAAGTTTTGTTAAATACTCCATTATTACTATTTTTTCATTTTTTTTATCTTTTAATAATTTTGTAAAAGGGAATATGTATAATATTATTAATAAATTTCTAAATGAATAAACCCCTCTAATAATTGGCTGACCATAACGCATTTTTGCCACTAAAATACTACTGGCTAAGAGAAATATAATAAATAATATATATATCCCTTTATATATTATTTTTTTAGAAATCCTATATTTATTTGCTTTTAAATATCTACTTGTTTCTCCTATAAAACACATTAGTCCTGCAATAAGACCAAAAGTTGGGATTCCACCAACTATATCCAATTCACTATACATTGATAAAAAATATGTATACGTTAGTATAATTATCACAAATGTGTATCTTATAGAAAATAAACCTACTAGAGCACATAGTACATATAATATAATTCTTATTTTTTCTATTTGCTCTGAAAAAAATCCTATAAAAATTAGTATTAAAATCGATACTAATAACATTCTATTAATATTTTTTTTATCTATAAAATTTAATTTTATCACTTAAAAATCTCCTATTTTTCTGTTTATATAATAAATGCAATTAATAATTATTCTTGTTTCAATAATTTATTTAAATAATTTTTTGACCCTTTTTCACTTATTTTTTTTGCTGGAACTCCTGCAATAGTTATATTTTCTTCTTCAAATGATTTAGTTACCACTGCATTAGCTCCAATTGCAATGCCATTTGCTATTTTTATATTACCTATTATTTTGGCTCCTGTTCCTATAAATACATTGTCTCCAATTATTGGGGCATTGCTATTTCCTTTATCAGCACCTATGTTCACTCCTTCTTGAATTCTACAATTTTTTCCAATTTTTGAATTACCATTAACTACAATTGTACCATAATGTGCAATTGAAAGTCCATGTTCAAATGCATTTATTGGAATCGAAAATCCTAATTTTATACTTAATCTATGATATTTATACTTACATAATAATAATATAATTTTATTAATTATATTATGTTTTTTTACATTTTCAATATATTCTATTTTTCTCAATAATCTTTCAAATCTCCATATTTCATCCTTAAAAATTGTTGGTTTCTTTTTTTTTATACCTAATGCTTTTTTGTCTTGCTGCATATAATAATAATAATCTTTTTTACTTTTTATCATTTTTTCAATCTCCAATCATAAATCTCCTGGATTTATAGTTTTTCCTTTTTTCCCTAGATATCCATCTAAAAAGGCCTTACTTAAAACTTTTAAATTTTTCCATTTTCTTTTTATAATTGCTCTTAAAGATAAATCAATAAATACTAATATAGGCGTCATATATTTCACTAAAACATTTTTTCCATACTTTCTACAAAATAAAATATCATTACGATATGCATAATATTCTTTCCAATTCATTAATTTATTATTCTTCCTTATAGGAATTATTTGTTTATGTAAAATAGCATTTTTTATAAATTTAATTTTTGTATACTGGCTAGCTCTTGTTGCATAATCGGTATCATCAAATTGAATAAAATAATTCTCGTCTGGTAGTCCAATATTATTTATTAATTTACAGTTTATTAATGGTCCCTCAAACGCCATATCTACCACTTCTATATATTCTTTGTTACATGGTAATTCACTTACTTTATATGTTTTCTTTTTTTTAACAAATAATTTAAATGGGTTGGTTAAATCTATGCTTGTACATACCTTATCTTCATAATTTTCATCAGTACGGTTGGGAATTGTTATCATTGTATCTTCGCTCTGATACATTAATAAGCGATTTAGACAATCCTCATCTGGAATTACATCATCATCCATAGCCCATATATATTCAAATTTATTCATATTTGAAATTAGTTCAAATCCCTTATGAAATCCCCCTGATCCTCCGCTATTCTCACTATTTCTATAATAATAATATTGAATATTTTTATTTATTGTTGATATAATTTTATTTTCTTCTACTTCATCAATTATTTTCATTTTTTTTAATAATTCTGTTGTATCATCATTGCTATAATTATCGAATATAAAAATATTTTCTATCTTTTTATTTTTTACAATATTATTTAATAATTTTTCTAAATATACTTTTCTATTATAAGTTACTATTAATACACATAGATTATTCAATATTTTTACTCCTTTTCCAATAATTTACTATATTCTTTTTTTTAATATATTAATATTTTGTTCAATACTAAATTTCTTGAATGTTAACATAATTTATTTGATACTATTTTGAAAAATCAAATCCTTTAATGTATTATAACTGGCAATACTTCTAATCACATATATACATGTAAAAAACAATAGAAATACACCCTCTTACCGTTGCTTTATATAAATACAATTGCAATATCATATCCCAATTCTGCTATATTTAGTACATCCAAAACTAAAAATAAATTTGCTAAACCAGTAGGTTGAAAATCTGAAATCTGCTATATCGATGTTATATTTATAAATGGAAATATAATTGAATTTATTTTATTAATCAATAATAAATTAATATTTTTAGTTCTACTATCATTCACATAAAATTTGATTTCTTCCTTGTCTCTCGCAAGGTACACACATGGTTATGAAATGTAAATTCTTTCAAACTATTATGCTTCCTTTATTTTTTAATTCAAATATATATCTTCCAATTTTTTTATAACTATTTCCATATCCCAATTATAATCATTAAAAATTAAACTTTGAGGATATTTATAATTTACTATCTTTTCAGCCCATTCTTTTGGAGATTCACTTAAAGATAATGTTGTTACTAAATTAGATATAATTGCATAATCAGGTATTGTATCTGATATAAAGCATGGTAATTTCATTTTTTGAGCCTCAATCAATACCATGCCAAGTCCTTCATAAATAGAAGGAAAAACAAATGCATCCATAATATTTAATAAATTAGGTATATCTAGCCTATTGGATAAAATTAAATATTTGTTATCTAGATTTAATCTTTTTAATTTTTTTTCTATATTTTCTTTTTCATTACCGGAACCAATCATTATCAAGAAACTATTATTATTTTTTTTGTATATTTCATTAAATACATCAATCAAAAAATCGTGATTCTTTTGAAATTCAAATCTTCCAATATGCCCTATTATATATGAATTACTTGGGATATTTAATTCTTCTTTTATTTGTTTCTTATTATTTGTATTTTTAAAGCGAGAAAAATCTATCCCATTATTAAGGATTATTGAATTATCTACATTAAATAATTTATTAACTTCTTTTCTCATATCATCTTGTAAAACTAAAAATCTCATTTTATATTTTTTTACTAGCCATTTTGTTGCCTTGAAATCAACATATTCAAGCAAATTGCTTTTTTTCCATAAAACACTAGGTTCATTATGTACAGTATAAAATAATTTTGTTGATTTATTTGGTTTAGCAAATCTTATAAAACTATTAATGCTTAAATGAGAATGTATTATATCAGGTTTTTCTTTTCTTATTATTTTTTTAAACACTAGATATTCTTTTATTTTATATACAACTTTCGAAATTATTCTTTTATTATTCTTTTTATATTTAATTTTATCACATAAATATATAACCTTAATATTATGATTACTTAGTAATTCTTCATAAGGTGAATCCACTGAATGTTTTAAACACAATATTTCTATATTAAACTTATTTTTATCTATTTTTAGAGCATAGTCTTTAATTAAGGTCTCTGCCCCTCCCATATTTAATCCATATATTACATGCATAAGTTTTATCATTTTTTCATCCCCTTTCTTCATTATTTTCTTTTATTGCTGTAATCAACAATTCATTCCATGCTTCACATTCAATTGAATTCTGTATACCAAATGACTTGTTTTTTAAATATATTTTTTTAAAATAATAATTACCAATTCTATTTTTAGTAATTTTATCCAATATTCTTAGTGGTAAGCATCCTCCAATTAAGTCAAATTTTCTTAATAAAATATAAAGATTTTCATTTGAAAAATTTTTATATTTATTTTTGACAAATAAATCGTCTTTCAAATCTTCACTTCTTTTTCGAAAATCCTTAATAATTCTATCTGATTTATCTCTATCAGCAATTCTTATGCAGTTTTCCTTTCTTTCAATTACTACAAAATTTATATTACGAATTTTATGTATTCCATCAATAACTAGTTTAATAAGAAATCCATAATTCCATTCAGGAATATTTGTTCCATCATCAAATATGAAGTTTCCTTGTCCATATATTATTTTTTTTCCATTGTAGTCTTCTTGACAACCTATGCAATGGCTGTGCTGGCATATTACCAAATCAGCTCCTTTATCAATAAATTTTCTACAATATTTTTGTAAATTAGGAGAAGGATATGGATAAAACTCCTTTCCTCCATGATATAGAACCACTAAAAAATCACACTTTTTTGAAAGATTTATAATTTCATCATATGTTGTTAATGGATCAAAGGGAGTAGCTCCAGGCTTAAAATCTGTAGCAATTGAAAATTCATGCTCTGCACATGCATAAAAACAAATTTTCAAATTATTTATTACCTTTATATAATAAGACGATAATTTGTTTATATTTTCACCTACTCCCAAATAATTAATTCCATTATTCTCTAATACTTTAATTGTGTTATCTAATCCATTTTCGCCATGATCCATAATATGATTGTTTGCCATTGTCAAACATGTTGGATTAATCATCTTTATTCCAGTTATAACGCTATCATCAATTCCTAAAACAGGTCCACATTTTTTTATTGGACTTGATTTTTTTATCAAAGGAGTTTCAAGATTAAACACTCTAATATCTGCCGAATTCATAATATTAACTAATTGTTCACCAAACAATGTTTTTGTATCTCCACTTCGAAAAAGTTCAATATTTGCTTTTGTTGGTACTAAATCTGCACCTATCAAGATTTCTATCTGTTCATTCATATATTCCTCCACATATTAAATACTAATCTGATAAATCAATCATATTACCTAATTTATAATTCCATTCTTCTGGTTCAAATTCTTCAAATCCATTTGCTGAATAAAAGGTTAGTTCTCCAAAATATACCTGCCCATTTATCTCATATAAATCCACTCTAATAAATTTAAAACCTTTTGACAACTGTTTTGCTAAATTAATCATAAGATTAAAGTTTTTTGGTTTCATAATATTTGGATTTGAATCATGACCAGCAGATAAAAATCCTAAATAATTCCAATTCTCATCCATGTAAGTTTCACACATATTATCTTTTGAGTATCTATTAGTACATACATCAATAATTTTAGGTTCTCCATTAAAGCAATATATTTTATAATCTGGTAATTCCTTATATTTTTTATCTTCCATATACTCTTCTATCATAATTGACGGTTTTAATCCTTTATAAACCCATTCTCTTCCATACCAAAACCAATCCTTTTTTAGCCACTTTTTTAATAACCTATTTGTTTCTTTTTTATTAAGTCTATACTTGTCCTTGCAAATAATATTACAGTGTGATCCATGAGTACATTTGATCACAAATTGACTTGGTAATTTATCGTAAGGTATTTCATTTGGATCTTTACCTTCCCATAAAGTTTTAATAATATATTTTGCTCCAAATTTATTTGATATATAATTTTTAACCTTACTTTTATCTACTAAAGTTTTATATACTTCATTATGATCATATAATTTTAGCCATTGAATCTTTTCGTTAAATGTTTTTGGATTATTTAAATTAATTTTTTTTCCATATCTTAGATACCATAATATCTTAATATATACTTCACTTGGCAAAAAATTTAACCCCCCCCTACTACCAAGTCCACGAAAAATCTTCAATATTTTTTTTCTTATAAACATTAAATCATCCCTTTACCTATTTAAATAAAAAATTTCTGTCATAAAAGTAAATTGCTACCTATTAAAATGAATTTTTATTCATTTTAATTCAATTATTTTTTACAATTCTCCATAAATACTAAAATATTTTGAGTTCTGTTTTTTAAAGTTAATTCTTTTGCTTTTTTCATGCTGCCCAACTTCATTTTTTTTCTTTTTTCGCAATCATCTCTAAGTTCTTCTATAGCTTTTGACAATTCTTTAATATTATCAGGATCTATCATAATAGAATTGCTATAATCTAATATATCATAATTAAATTTTCTGTCTGATGAAATAATCGGACATCCGCATGCCATCGCCTCAACAATTGCATTACAGCA
>CANQFW010000039.1 GCA_947599995.1 uncultured Clostridia bacterium | reverse complement strand
TAGTAATAAAACTACAATTAAAGCAACGATTATATAATTTCTTTTACTTTTTTTCGTTTGCGCTTGTGTTTTCAATTTTTACACCTCCTAAATATAATTTGATTTAATTGTACATTTTTCGACTTAAAAAATCAATTACAATTAAGTGACATTTGTATTACATTCATGTTACAGTTATTGTTGAATTTGTAACAAAAATGTATTTATTTTGAAATACTTTTTTTCTATGTATTATGATAAAATTATATTAAGATTTATTTTATGGGAGGAACAATATGTTAGAAGAAGTTGTAAATACATCTAATTCATTAGATGTACTATTTAAAGAAAACGATTATGATTTCATCAATACTCTAGAAAATAATATAGATGAAATTCACCTTAAGATTTCAGAGCAAAAAAATAAAAGAAATAAAATTATAAAATTGGTAAAATTATCTAACAAAGATAATAATTCTGAGGCTAATCAACAATGTAATGATATTAATAATGTTAACTTAAACAATAGTAACGAAATAATACAATTAATTGACTCAAATATAAAATCACTATATTCAATAGAAATGAGTTTGAACGATTTATGTCAAAGTTTTACAGATTCATATGTGTCAGACATTTTAAAAAATGGAAATGATTCAGCATTTGATTCAATTAAAGCCAGTATAAATACATATTCGTCTAAGCTTTCAGAATTCAATAAAGTTTTTCAAGAAAATAATTCTAAAATAGACAAATTTCTAAAAGATAATGGCTGCTTAATTAGTGAAAGTGATAAAAATTTAGGAAACAATATTAATAATATAAATGAAATTTCTACTCAGCAAGTATCTGATGGAAACACTTATTTAGAAAATGATATACATTCAGATAATCCTTATTTAATAGTCTCAGAAAAAGAACAAAAAGTATTTTTACCTTATAAGGTATCTGAAATATATGATTATATAAAAAAATATCCAAATGTTTACTCTAGTTTTGAAGATGTTGTAAAAAAGGAATTTATCTTATCATTGAGTTATTATACAAAAAATCCAATAATAGCAAGATTTAGAGAAACATATGCTTTAATTCGTGATAGAGAGGCAAAATCAATAATTGAAGCCTTAAAATATTCTTTTGATTTAATGTTTAAAGATGAGTTAAACCCAACAATTATAGCTGCTTGTAAAACTGAGCAACAACTAAACGATTATTTAACGTGTTTGGAACACAAGAATTTAGATAATTTCAAACATTTTAAAATCCAATTTTATATTACTCCACTAACAACAAAGGTATAAAATTATGAAAAAAGTTAAATTTAAGAGAAAATCAAAAAGAATATTTTTTAGTACACGTATTATTTTACTTATATTGCTCGCAATTATTGTTAGTATCTCATCCGCATATGCCCTACTTAGCGAGAAATTAACTATAACCGGACATATTAATGGAGAAATGGTTTATACATATTATTTTTTAAAACCTACCAATTGGAATGGCAGCAATTTAAAAGCACATATATGGGGAGACGATGGAACCTCTAGTACGGAATGGCCAGGTAAAAGTATGCAATATGCAGGTACTTTAAATGGACAAAGTGTGTATAAGGTAACTGTTACTTCTGCTGACTCATATTATTCTACACATAAACATATAATATTTGATGATAAGGTAAATGGCAGTGATGATAATCATCATCAAACTCTTGACATTTCATTAAATCCATTAAAAAATAATAATCAGATCTTCAATACTAATTTGCACCATACTTCTGGCACAAAAAGAATTTTTATTAGAGCTCCAAAAACATGGAATTCACTAAATGTCCATCTGTGGAATGGTTCAGTTGCTGAAACTGTATGGCCAGGTATATCTGCACAAAAATTATCTGAAGAAGGTTATTATATTGAAATAGATCCTTCATATAAAAGCATAATTTTTAACTATAATGGTTCTATACAAACATCTGATTTAAACGTTCCTGCTGAGCAAGATGCAACTTTTGATTTTAGAGATGGAACATCATACAGTGGACATTGGGTTACAGGCGGTTATTATGCATATGGATACTGGGCTGATTATATATCAAATCCAAGTTTTTCTCCTTCACATTCTCATTAAGAAAACGCACTAACAAATTCTACAAAGCATTGCTTTTAGAATTTGTTATGTTCTCATATTTAATCTCATTGCTTCCTAAGGTACAAAAAAGACAATAGATATTTCTCATTCTATTGTCTTTTTTTACTTTATAATATTTATCAAATTTTTAAATCAAAAAAATTTAATTACCCTGTAAATTGTAGCATTAAAATTCCAATGGTTTGTATTACAAACAAATTTAAAATATTTGATGTAAATAGATTATTGGTAGCTTCAATAACTCCAAGCATTTCATTTTTTACTTTTTTATGATATGTTTGAGCTTCAAAGAAAGTCATAAGTTCCGGCACACTTGTTATTAAACCTAATAAAATTCCAATTAAAGTTTGAGAAATATTGAATGAATTACATAGATTTTCCAATGTATTTCCTAATAATTCTCCTATAATATATAGTATTATTCCTGTTATAATTAAAGTTAAAATATCTTTTATATTGTTCGAATGTTTTTCTTTTGAAGCTTCTTCTATTTCAATGTTTTTATCATTTAAATTTAAATATAATTTATGAACATTGTTATTTAAAAAAATAAATAGCAAATATAAAATTACAAATAAGGGAACTATAAATATATCTAATTTTATATTTAATCTTAATAAAATTATCGGAAGTATTATTGTTATTATAACAAGAACTATATCTGTAATAATTGCATTATTTTTAAGTTTTTTTAAATTTTTGTTTAGTATTAGTGTAGATATATATTGAATTAGATTTATGATATTTGAGCTCAAAATGTTATATATACTTGCATTTGGTAACCCTCTTATGCTAGATGTTGTAATTGTCAGTAGCTCTGGAACTGATGTTGCAAATCCTGCTATGTTCCCTGTAGTTTTTGGTTTTAGTTTTAAACTTTGTGCTAAATTTCTTAATGTTGTTGTTAAAATGTATTTTGATGTTAGTACAATTATTGCCAAATAAAAAATAAATTTTATGATTTCTAATAACAAAGTTATCGCCTCCTAAATTAGCATTCCCTTTGTTATTAATTTTATTTCTGGAAAACAAAACCAATATGTTATATAATAACTATTTACACTTTATCATAATTATCCAAAAAGCTATAACTCTTCCCGTCTTTTTTATAAGCAAGCAAAGTGTCTAAATTAACATTCTGAGTACTTCTCATTATATTCATGTCTACATTTTCATATGTTTGCCTTAGGCTTTTTATTAGTTTTTTCATTTCTTCTCTTTTTGAATCACCTTCACTATTGTCAGAAATATTACAATTTTTAGTTAATTTACATGCACATTGTATAAATTCCAAATTATTTCTTTGTTTCCAACTTATAATATCTGCTTCTTTTACGTAATAAAGAGGTCTAATTAGTTCCATTCCTGGGTGAGAAGTACTATGCAATTTAGGCATCATAGATTGAATTTGACCACCATACAACATTCCCATTAAAACTGTTTCTATAACATCATCAAAATGGTGACCTAAAGCAATTTTATTGCATCCCAATTCTTGAGCTTTATTATATAAATACCCTCTTCTCATTCTTGCACAAATATAACATGGACGTGTATCTATTTTTTCAACGCAGTCAAAAATATTTGTTTCAAACATTGTAATTGGTATATTTAGCAATTCTGCATTTGAAATTATTTTTTCTTTATTGATTTGGTTATATCCTGGATTCATAACTAAAAATAACACATCAAAATTAAATTTACTATATTTTTTTAACTCTTGGAAACATTTTGCAAGAAGCATTGAATCCTTTCCACCAGACATACATACTGCAATTTTATCTCCTTCTTTTATCATATTAAATTCAGTAATTCCTTTTAAAAACTTTGTCCATATTTTCTTTCTATAGCTTGTAATTATGCTTCTTTCTATTTCTTCATATCTTTCCACATTTTTCAATCCTTTCCTCTTAATGTGTTATTTTTTTTCATATTACACTATAAATTGTATTTTTAATAAATTCAGCAGAAGTAAGTGGTGCAACTTTTCCTGGAAGGGCCAAAGCCCATACATATTTAATATTTAATCTATCTGCTGCTGCAAAGTCAAATCCACCTGGCTTTGAAGCTAAGTCAACGAGTAGAACATCCTTTTTCATACATTTTAATTCATCTTCTCCTACAATCAAATGAGGCACTGTATTTATAATTACATCAAAATCACTAAACCTATTTCCTATAGAATTTATATTTATCAAGCGATATCCATAAGTTTTTATCCAGGCTAAATCTGCTTCTTTTCTCGCAGCACATGTAACAAAACTATCTAATGCTTTTAGCTTATAAGCTAAAGTTTTAGCTACTCTTCCAAAACCTAAAATTAAAATGTTACTTCCATGAAGTATAGTGTCTGTATTCTGAATTATAGTATCTATTGCTCCTTCAGCCGTTGCTATTGTGTTTAATATAGTAAGCGACTCTGATTTCATCAGATCAAATACATTTTTATAATGTTTATTTAGCTCCTCAAAAACATTTTGTGGTATACTGCCAGCAAATAAAATCTTATCATTATAATTTCTAAGCAAATCACTTACTTTAATCTTTTCATCAGAGAAAACGGCCATTACGTCTTCTCCATTTTTACTAAATGGAAGCGGAGCAATTATAAAATCAGACCTTTCTATAGCTTTATTCAGATTTTCTTCTACTAGAATTTTTGAATTGTCTCTTATTTCTTTAGATTTCTCCAATCCATAAGTTGTAACAGTATTCCCATCTTTCTGAATTAAATTAGCTAATTTAACACTTCTTAAGTCCCCTCCAATTAATGCAAATTTATTCATATTATCTCCTTTCGTTTGTTACAGTTCACAGTTATATTTTATTAGTTTAATAAAATAATTCAACTGTAAACTATAACATTCAACTATTTCTATATATAATTATATTTAATTAAACTATAGTAATATTCCGGAAGAAGTTATATATTTATAGTTTTATTTATTTTTAATTATTTACATTAATTATATTTTATGTTTTTTATCGGGACCTTTTGTATTTAAAAAATGAAAGTGCATACTTAACTTAAGTGTTTACTTTCATTTTTAATATAATTATTTTTTTATTTAAACTTTAACTTATAGTTTACTACATGCATAGGAATTAAAATTAGTTAGCTAATTTTGTTTTCTTTTTCTTTAATATTTATCGGACTCATAAATGAAATTACTCCTGTTATATTTTCAAGCCATGTGGTTCCGTTAGAACGTCTTACATTATTCTGCATTACACATCTCTTGTGTAATTCCATTTTTACTATTAACGTGCTTTAAACCTATTTTATTATCCCATTATATTATACCCATTATCAGCATATATAATTTGACCAGTAACTGCGCTTGACATTGGACTTAGTAAAAATGATGCAACATTTCCTACTTCAATTTGAGTAACATTTTTGCGTAATGGAGCTCTGTTTTCTACAACATCTAAAATAGATGAGAAATCTTTTATTCCTTTTGCTGATAAAGTCTTGATTGGTCCGGCTGAAATAGAATTTACTCTTATTCCATCTTTTCCTAAATTCTCCGCTAAATATCTTACACTTGATTCTAATGCAGCTTTTGCAACACCCATAACATTATATCCATCAAATACTTTTGTCGAACCATAATATGTAAGTGTTAGTAGACTTGCATTTTCATTTAACATATCAAGTTCCTTAGCCATTCTTGAAACTAATACAAATGAATAACAACTTACATCTACAGCATGTGAAAGTCCATCTTTTGATGTAAAAATGAAGTCATTTCTTAAGTCTTCTGTGTTTGCATGTGCTATTGCATGAACAATACCATCAATCTTACCATTTTCTTCTTTTATCTTTGAAAATACATCCTTCACTAACTCATCTTCCGAAGCTCCATCTAAAACATAAGCCTTACTTCCTTTGAATTCTGAAATCAAATTTTCTATTTTCTCCTTATTTTCTTCGCCCATATATGTAAATAAAAGCTTTGCGCCATTTTCATAAGCAGACTTTGCAATTCCATAAGCAATACTCCACTTATTTCTTATTCCCATAATTAATATTTTTTTTCCTTCTAACATTTGTTTCCTCCTATTATTTATTTAAAAATTCATACTCCCCCATATTTCTAAACTTTTGATATCTATTTTGGATGATTTCCTCTTCTGACATATCTTCCATGTCTTTAATTATTGATTTAATCTCATCTTTCAAATTTTTAGAAATTTCCAAAAAACTTTCTTTTGTATTACCTTCCGGTTCTTTAATAACTTTGTCAATAATTTTCATTTCATATAAATCTTTTGCTGTTAATTTCATTTTTTCAGCCGCTTCCTTTGCCCTTGATGAATCCTTCCATAATATACTTGCATACCCTTCTGGAGACAAAATTGAATAAATTGCATTTTCTAACATCAGTACTCTATTTCCAAGCCCAAGAGCTAATGCTCCACCAGATGAGCCTTCTCCAATTACAATAGATATTATTGGGACCTTAAGATTAGCCATTTTTAACATTGAACTTGCAATTGCTTCTCCTTGGCCTCTTTCTTCAGCACCAATACCTGGGTACGCACCTTTTGTATCTATAAATGTAATTACCGGTCTTTTAAATTTTTCAGCTTGATCCATAAACCTTATAGCTTTTCTATATGCTTCGGGATTTGGCATACCAAAATTTCTTTCAATATTTTCTTTGGTATTTCTTCCTTTTTGTTCTGCAATAACAGTATAATTCTTTCCATCCAATTTAGCTAACCCACAAATTATAGATTTATCATCTGCAAAATTTCTATCTCCATGTAGTTCCATAAAACTATCAAATATATTTTGAATATATTCTATCGAAGTTTTTCTACTAGGACTTCTTGCAATTTCTACTCTTTCCCAAGCAGTTAATTCTTTCATACTATTTTTCTCCTTATATCCTCTAATTTTTAGCATGATACTTAATTAATGTAGATAAAGTATCTTTCAATTCTTTTCTTTCAACTATTTTATCAATAAAACCATGTTCTAATAAGAATTCTGCTGTTTGAAATTCATCTGGGAGTTTCTCGCCTATTGTTTGTTCAATTACTCTTTTTCCAGCAAAACCTATCATCGCTTTAGGCTCAGCAAGTATAATATCTGCTAAACTTGCAAAAGATGCTGTAACACCACCGGTATGTTGGATCTGTTAAAACAGAAATATACAAAATTCCCGCTTTATTTAATTTTGCAATTGCAGATGTTGTTTTTGCCATTTGCATTAATGATACAATACCCTCTTGCATTCTTGCGCCACCAGAGACGCAAAATATTACTAATGGAATTTTTAATTCAATAGCTTTTTCAATACTATATGTAATTTTTTCGCCAACAACTATACCCATACTTCCCATCATAAATCCACTATCCATAACACAAATTACGACATCTTCACCATTTATTTTACCTGTTCCGCATCCTACAGCCTCTTGTATTCCAGTTTTTTCTCTTAAACTTTTTAATTTTTTTGGATAATCTTCAAGTTTAAGTGGATTTGTAGTCTCAATATCTAAATCAAATCTTCTATATGTACCCTCATCTATAATTGATTCAATTCTTTTATTAATATGCATTCTAAAATATGTACCACAATTCGGACAAATTCCATAATTTGATCTTACTGTTTCTTTATATATAATTTCTTTACACGTATCACATTTAACCCATTTACTAACTTGTATATCTACTTTATTATTAATGCGCTTAGCTGTAGGTTCTCTTTTTTTTATTTTATCAATTATCATTATTAAATCCATTCCTTTCTTGTCTTACTAGGAAGGCTTATTTTTTCAAAATTTCCTTTTCAATAAAAGATGTATCAAAATTACCTCTTATAAAATTCGTATTTCTTATAATTTTGAGCAAGAAATCAACATTTGTATCGACCCCTTCGATAACTACCTCTTCTAAAGCTCTTCTCATTTTACTAATTGCTTCATTTCTACTATCTCCATGCGTAATAATTTTTGCTATCATAGAATCATAAGTTGGTGGAATAGTATAACCTTCATAAATAGCTGTATCGATTCTAACCCCATTTCCACCTGGTAAATTAAGTCCTAGTATTGTTCCGAGGACAAGGCATAAAATTCTTATCAGGGTTTTCTGCATTAATTCTACATTCTATACTATGACCTCTAAATTCAATATTTTTCTGTTTGTATCTTAAAGGCTCACCAGCAGCAATTTTTATTTGAGCTTTTACAATATCAATACCTGTTCTAAATTCAGTTATTGGGTGTTCAACCTGAATTCTTGTATTCATCTCCATAAAATAGAAATTCTTATCACTGTCTACCAAAAACTCAATTGTTCCGCAACTAGTATAACCAGAGACTTTTGCTGCTTTAATAGCTGCCTTTCCCATTTTTTCTCTTAAATTATCATCAATAGCAGTAGATGGTGTCTCTTCAATTATCTTTTGATTCTTTCTTTGTATAGAACAATCTCTTTCTCCTAAATGAATTACATTTCCGAATTCATCTGCTAAAATTTGTATTTCAACATGTCTAGGATTTTTAATAAATTTTTCAATATAAATTTCATCATCATTAAACGATACTTTTGCTTCTTGTTTTACTATATTATAATTTGTTTCTAGCTCCTCAGGAGTATACACAATGCGGATTCCTTTTCCTCCACCTCCACTAGAGGCTTTAAGCATAATTGGATATCCAATTTCTTCCGCTATTTTTCTTGCATCTAGTATACCTTTTACACATCCGTCAGATCCAGGTATTACAGGTACACCGGCAGATTTCATCAATTCCTTACTATTTGATTTATTTCCCATAAGTTCAATTACTTTATATGATGGACCAATAAATTTAATGTTTGATTCCTCACATATCTTAGCAAACTGACTATTTTCTGACAAAAAGCCAAAACCTGGATGAATACTATCACTACCAGTTATATTTGCAGCTTCTATTATATTCTTAAAATTCAAATAACTTTTTCCAGGAGCTGCTGGTCCAATACATATTGCTTCATCAGCCAATCTTGTATGAAGGGCGTCTTTATCAGCTTCTGAATATATAGCAACTGTTTTAATATTCATCTCCTTGCAAGCGCGAATTATACGTACAGCAATCTCACCACGATTAGCAATCAATATTTTATTCATTTTATACCTTTCCGTTCAAACAATAAGACTAGTAATATCCACTTCTCGTTTGAGCTTATTATATATTTTATTGTATACATTTATAGTAAAAAAACCGGACTAACTTTTTACACCTTAGACAATTGCAAAAGTAAGTTCACCCTTTGCTGCAATTTTTCCATCAACTGTTGCAATAGCTTCACCTACTCCAATTGGTCCTTTTTTCTTAATAATTTTTACTTCTAATTTAAGCTTATCACCTGGAACAACCATTTTCTTAAATTTCATATTATTAATTCCACCAAATAAAGCATTTTTACCCTTATTTTCCTCCATACTTAAAATAGCAACCGCACCTGTCTGTGCTAGGCTTTCTGTAATTAACACACCTGGCATAATTGGGTTTCCAGGGAAATGGCCTTTAAAGTACCATTCCTCTTCGTTTACATATTTATATGCAGTAGCTCCAACTCCAGGAGTATATTCTTCTACCTCATCTATCATTAAAAATGGTTCCCTTTGTGGTATTATATCTTTAATTTCATCTTTGTTTAGCATAAAAAACTCTCCTTTATTTTACTCTAAATAATGGCTTTCCATATTCTACTGGCTCACCATCTTTTACTAAAATTTCAGCTATTTCCCCATTGAATTCTGACTCTATTTCATTCATCAATTTCATAGCTTCTATAATACAAACAACATCACCTTTTCTTACTTCTTTTCCAACCTCAACATATGGTTCGCTATCTGGAGATGGTTTTGAATAAAATGTACCAACCATTGGAGATTTAATAATATTTGTTTCTTCCTCTTTTGATTCAATAGTTACCACATTTTCAGTTATAGCATTTTTGTCTGTAATGTTATTATCTGATTTACTTAAAGTATCTGTAAAAATTTGTTTTTCATCTTTTTTCATACTAATTTTTGTTCCATCAGGGAAGTCAATTTCTAAAGATGTTAATTTTGAATTTCCCATGTCTTTAATTAGCTCTTTAATTTTCTCATACTCCATATTTAATCCCATTCCTTCCTAAGGCACAAGTCTGGTTGAAAAACAAATAAGAATTGTAATTATCTTTCAACCATTGTTTCCTTTCTGCTCTGTTTAAAATAAATAAGCATAACATTTATCATTTAGATTGTTAAACTTTAAATTTTTTTAATATAATTGAAGCATTATGACCACCAAATCCAAGCGAATTAGACATTGCAATATCTATATTCTTCATTCTTGGTTCATTTGGAACAATATCCAAATCACAATCCTCATCTTTTACTTTATAATTAATTGTTGGAGGTACAAAACTGTCTTCAATTGCTTTACAGCAGAAAATAGCCTCAATTGCACCAGCAGCACCTAGTAAATGTCCCACATTTCCTTTTGTTGAACTAATAGCTACAATTTTACTATATTCACCAAATGCAGTTTTTATTGCCATGGTTTCGTACATATCGTTTAAATGTGTTGCTGTTCCATGTGCATTTATATAATCAACATCTTCTGGTTTAATTTTTGCATCTTTAAGTGCTCTTGTCATTGCTCTTGCAGCACCTTCACCATCTGGAGATGGTGATGTTACATGATATGCGTCAGATGTAGCACCATATCCAATAACTTCAGCATATATTTTAGCATTTCTTTTTTTTGCATGTTCTAATTCTTCTAATACAACAACTGCTGCACCTTCACCCATAACGAATCCTTTTCTTTCTTTATCAAAAGGAATACTTGCTCTATTTTTATCATCAGATGAACATAGTGCTTTCATATTTTCAAATGATGCAACTCCAATTTCACAAATTGCGCTTTCAGTTCCACCTGCTAAAATTACCTCTTCATAACCATCTTTGATTGCTCTATAAGCTTCACCTATTGAATTTGTAGAAGAAGCACATGCAGAAACTGTTGAAAGAGATTCACCTTTAAGTCCTAAATCTATTGTAACATTTCCTGCTGGCATATTTGAAAGTGCCATTGGAAGAAACATTGGAGATACTCTATTATTCCCCTTTTCAAAATTTACAAGACACTGTTCTTGAATTGTATTTAAACCTCCAATACCTGAACCTATATATGTTCCTATATTATTATAATCAGTATTTTCCTTGGTAATTTTGCTATCTTGTAGAGCTTCTCTTGCAGCAATAATAGCAAATTGTGAACATTTGTCTAATCTTCTAGCTTGCTTTAGATCAAAATAATCTTCTGGATTATAATTTTTAACTTCACAAGCAAGTTTTGTTTTAAAATTATCTGTATTAAATTGAGTTATTTTTTCAACTCCACATTTCTTTGACTTAATTCCTTCCCAAGTTTCATTTACATTTTTTCCAATTGGGCTTATTGTTCCCAAACCAGTTATTACTACTCTTTTCATTTTTAATCACATTCTTTTCCTTTCCTCTGATAATATACAAAAAACAATTATATTGTAAACTTTTTATTTCTAAAATCTATAATAATCATCATAAAATATTTTAATATTTAATTACATCAACATTCCACCATCAACATGAATTACTTGACCTGTAATATAACTACTATCCTCTGAAGCCAAAAATTTAACGACTTTTGCCACATCTTCTCCTGTTCCCATTCTTTTTAATGGAATAACTTTTGCAATTTCTTCTTTAACTTCATCTTTTAAGACATTTGTCATATCTGTTTGAATAAATCCAGGAGCTATACAATTTACTAATATATTTCTAGATGCCACTTCCTTTGCTAAGCTCTTAGAGAATCCAATTATTCCAGCTTTTGATGCAGAATAATTAGTTTGTCCAGCATTCCCTGAAACACCGACTACAGAAGAAATATTTATTACTCTTCCTGATTTTGCTTTTAGCATGTAATTTATAACATTTTTAGTTACATTAAATGTTCCAATTAAATTAACATCTATTACTTGTTCAAAATCTTCTCTTTTCATTCTCATAAGTAACATATCTTTTGTTATCCCTGCATTATTTACTAGTACATCTATTTTTCCAAACTCCTCAATAACCGTTTTTACAAATTGTTCGCATTCATCATAGTTTGATACATCACCTTGAACAGGTAAAACTTTAACACCTAGTTTTTCAATTTCACTTTTAGTATTTGTTAATTCCTCATTTTTGCTTCTATAATTTAGAGCTATATCGTATCCTTCCCCGAGCTAAACATAAAGCAATTTGTTTTCCAATTCCTCTTGTTGCACCTGTAATTAAAGCTACTTTTCCCATAAAAA
>CANQFW010000038.1 GCA_947599995.1 uncultured Clostridia bacterium | reverse complement strand
CATTTTCATTTCCATTTTGATTTGTCTGGTTTTCTGTTGTATTATTACCTGTTTCTCCATTTCCATTATTTCCATTATCTTCATTATCTGATGCATCACCATTGTCTTGAGCATTATTTTCATCTATAGTTTTTTCAATTAAATATGTGATTTCATCTGTTGAAGATATTTCTATTTCGTTATATAAAGTTGCCTTATTTGTAACTTTTGTCAATTCATCATATTCTATCGAATCGTCCACTTTTGCATTAATTATTACATTTGCTGTTTCTCCAGCTTTTAGTGGTGTAGGAATTGTTATTATTGAGTATTTAGCTCCTTCTTCGTAAATATCATCTTCTACATAGTTTACTTGTTGATTATTTACTGTAATACCTTCTAATACTAAGTAATCTGAGAATTCATCCTTTATTTCTAGATTTTGAGCATCAATTTTTCCTGTATTTTTTATATTTAGTGTATATGCTACTTTGTCTCCTTTATGTAGATATCCTTCTGCATTGCTTGTTGTTTGTGCTGTAAAGTTTACTTCTAAATTTATAGAATCTATATTTTCAGTTATTTCGTTTGATCTATATTCACCTTTATTATCTTTTACTTTTGCTGATAAACTTGCTGTTTTTAATGAACTTGTTGCTTGGTTTGCTCTTACTAGAACTGATATATTTAATTCTTCATTAGCTTTTAGCTTTTCTACAGTAAATGATGAATTTTCAATTTCTATATCTTCATCATCTTTATTGTATTCTATTTGCATAACCTGTAATAAATCATTTGTATTTACATCAACTTGTACATTATTTTTATCATTTTTTGATGTGTTTTTAATTTTTAAAATATATTGATATCCGTAACCAGATTTTAATGTACCATTATTGTAAATACTATCTGATTTTAGCATTGTAACTTCAATATCAGACGCATCAATTTTATTTGTAATCTTGCTTTCTTTTGTCTCACCTTTACTATTAGTTATTGCTATTGTAGCTGATATTTCCTTACTTTCGTTTGTATTAACTTTTACCATATATTCTAATGTAATTTGTGATTTTGCTTTTATTGTTTGGTTTTCTAGTTTTACTTGTTTTTTGTTTGTATCTTCTATTAATGTTTCTGGCTCGTCACTTGGAACAGATTCACTTGGCTCTTCTATATTTTTATTGTATTCAATATAGTTTGTACCATCTGGAATATTTCCTACTATATTTATACCTGTTGCATCTTCATTACCACTATTTTTTATTGTTACTGTGTATTTTACTATTTCTCCTGTTTTTACTGTATCCCCATCTTTAATTTCTTCTCCACCAACTGTTGCAACTATTGTTTGTTCTAATACTGCTGATTTACCTGTGTTTAATTCCAATGTTGTAGCTTTTACAGTATTTGATGTATTAGATGCTTCATTTTTGTAGCTAACAGAGTATCCTGTTTCAGCTGATAAATTATATTTTAAATCTGCAGGTATATTCATTTTATATCCAAATGTAAATTTTTCTCCTACTTCAAGGCTATCTATTACTATTAAATAACTATTTGTTGATGCATCACTTTTTTCTGTCCATTTATTTTTTGCATCCGTCTGGTCATCTGTAGGGTTTTCTTCTGTTGAGTAATAAATTTTTACATCTTTCTTAGTTACTGCTGTTGCTTGAGTTGATATCGTAATTCCTAGGTTGTTTGATGAGTTGTTTGTTGGATATTTTCCAAGTATTCTTACATCTGTTATTTTGCTTGTTTCGTTATTTACTACATCCATTATATTTGTTAATTCTTTTGCCTGACTTGCAATTTCTAGTTCTATATCCTTTCTGTCTTCTTGTGATGTTTCTATATTTAGTTCGTTTATTTTATTTGTTACAATTACTGGATTTTTAGCAATTACACTTACATCTACTTTCTCTTCTCCGTTATCTTCATATGTTTTTGCATTTTCGTTTGTGTAATTTACTTTTATTTGTTCTTTGCTTGTTACAGTAAGATTGTCTTGTTCCATTACTGCATCTATAACAAGTGTTGGTCCTTCTGTTACATCTGTTACATATTTTGTTTGCTCACCTGTTAAATTAAATAGTATTACAAGGTTTTCTCCTTCTTTTTCTATTTTCTCATTTGCTATTTGTAATCCATTTCCATGTAATAATTCATATTTAATATCTATTTTCTTTACTTGTTTAGGTAATGTTACTTTTATACTTGGATTTTTGTATAAATCTTTGCTTTCTTTATCTGTCTCTAATATTACTGTAATTCTTGTATTTGTAGTTTCTGTTGTTGACAATGATTTATTTGTTACATTTAATGTTGCTTTTGATGATGTATCTTTTAATGTAATTTTACTTTCTTCTACATCTACATTTTCTTCATTATTGTATACCCCGGAAATAGCTTCTCTAATATGTGTAAATGTTCCTATTTTCGCCCTATCATATGATGTTTCTTTTATTGTCTTTGTATTTATAATATTTAATGTTCCTTCTACATATGGTTTACTTGTTTCTATTTTTACTTCTGTTATATTTTCGGCATAATTTATAACTACATATCCGTTTTCATCTGCTTGTGTTTCTTTTGTTATGTTAGCAAGTACTGTTCCTTGATTATCAAATATTTTTATGTATCCATCATCTTTGAATATTTCTTCAAATTCAGATTTTAATATCTTTGTATTACTTAGGAATATGTTTGCTTTATATACATCATCTGCTACATATAGTGATGCTTCCTGAGATACTGTTATTTTTTCTGCAATATTAGCTTTGTTTATATTTACTTTTGTTGTAGTTTCATAGCTTCTTTCTTCACCAGTATATATCTTACCTTTATAAATTTCTTTTTCATTGTTTTCTATGTTGTATGTAACTATTCCATCTTTTTCTTCATTTAATATTACTTTTGCTTTATTTTCTTTTTGTTGATTATCATATGTTGTAATTGTTGTAACCGCTTCTATTTCTTCATTATTTAAATCTAGTCTTGCGATTGTAGATGACATATTTGTATTAGTACTATTGTTATTTGATCCTGTGTTTACATTTCCATCTAATGAATAAATATAAGTTATAATAAATTCATCTACCGTGTTTTTATTGAATTTTATATTTCCATCTTTGTCTGGTTGGTTTTCTACATTTATTGAAAGTACTCCACTTTCTTTGTTGTATTTGTAATTATTATCGCTAAATTGTGAACCTCCATTTGTTGCTGATGTACTTTTTGCTGTTACATAAACTTCTTCTGCTCCTTCTGGTACATTTATATCTATTTTTGTATTTTTTACTGGATAACAGTTGTTTGTTACTTTACTTGTAAGTAAAAATTGAGCTATATGTTTTGACTTTCCTTCAATATCATAAGTCTTGTTTGTTAATGCATCTAATGTAATTTCTGCTTTTGCATCATTACTTGTTTTCCAATCTACCTCAATTTTTGACTTTCCTGATATTTGTTGTGTTTTTTTGCTATCTGTGTATTTTCCTGTTAAGTTTACTTGTGATTGTGTACTTAATAAACTTTCAGGCATAGAATCTGGAAGGTCCTTTTGTATTTCTAATTCTATTACTGCATTTTTTCCAGCATTAATTCTGTTTAAGTAAACTATGTTTGATTCAATTTTATTTACAGTTTCACTTAAAATGTTATTTTCAATTTTAAAATTTGCATTTTCAATTGAAATTTCTCCATCGAAATATCCCTCATTTTTTACAGACACCTCTACATACATTTTTAGGTCTGATGTGTCGACATCTTTTTCTATTTTGCTTACTTTTTCGCCGTTTTCGTTTACAAAATAGCTTGAAAATTCAACATTGTTTGCTGTTGTTTTTGCTACATCTACTGCATAGCTTACAAGATTTGCTCCAACTAGCGCAAAATCTGACATTGTCATTGCCATTATTACTATTATTGCTACTAGTTTGCTTAAAACTTTTTTTCCAGTAAAATTCATTACCTTTTCCTCCTTTTTTTATTTACATATATTTTTATTATATATGCATCATTTTTTATAGTCAAGTGCTTGATTTGTTAAGCTTTCCATTTATTACAAAAAACCAAAAAAACAAGCTACGGAAACCATATTTTTACTTTTTATTGCATTTTTATTACATTTTTGTTACACATATACTTTTTTGTCAAATCTATTGACTCTAAGTACTATTATAACGCCTTTTTTCATATTTTGCAATAGATTTTACAATTTTTGTAACTTTTTATGTTACTACTATTTTCACACATAATTTGCTATTTCATATAATATATTTATAAAGAGGTGATAAGTTTGAATAACAATGATATTTCATATTTAATGAATATGATTAGCAATATGGATCAAAAGCAATTGTCAAATAGTATAAATCAGATTAATCAAATGCTTAGTCCTGAAGATAAAAAAAAGCTAATTCAAGCTCTAAATTTTAAAAAATAGTCTTTTTGGGAGGTTTGTATGTCAGAAGATAACTTAAGTGAACTTATATCTAACTTTAAAAATATGTTACATAATAATGAAGCAAATTCAAATAACAATTCTAATATGTCTTCTGCGACAGATTCTTCTTTAAAAAATAATGTGGCAGATAATAATAATGTTAATATCTCTCCAGAGATGATAAATAATCTTGCTAATATGCTAAAAGGCTCTAGTTTTTCAAATAGTAATTTAGGTTCATCAAATCAAAATACTGCTTCTAGCTTAAATAAAAATAAATCTTCATATTCGTCTTCAAATACACATAAAAATAAAGCTACAGATAATAAAGATACTAAATACAATAGTTATAATAATTCTACAAATGATAATGTAAACAGTAGTGATTCCACAAATGCTTCTATAGACTTTGAAACCATTATGAAAATCAAATCTATGATGGATACTTTAAATCAAAAAGATGATCCGAGGTCTAATCTTCTCTATTCTTTAAAACCATATTTAAGAAAGGGAAGACAAAATAAATTAGACCAATATGTTAATCTGCTAAAAATTACTCAAGTGGCTGAAATATTTAATTTTAAAAAAGGAGATAAAAAATAATGTTTCCTTTCAGACCTCCGTTTTTGGGGTATCCCTTTAATGGTTTTTATAATTACAATAGGAGAAATAGTTATTATCCATATAATCTTTCATACAATAAGAACATTGCTCCTGTTAAGTCAAATGTTCCTAATACGTCTCCTTCTATCAAAGAACCTTTGCCAGAAAGCCAGCCTATGTCTTCTAAGCAATCTAGAAATGATGAAAAAAGAGACTCTAATTCAGAGCCTTTTGATAATTATTTTTTTGAAATTTTTGGTTTAAAACTTTACTTTGATGATATATTGTTAATTTGCCTTCTTTTCTTTTTATATGAAGAAGGAGTGAAAGACCAAGAACTTTTTATAAGCTTAATTTTATTGCTTTTAAGCTAATACTTTAAAAATCTTACAATAATTTTAAGTGAGAAACTGTATATAGTTTTATTCTATTAAAATATTGCCTTCATCTACATAAACATATGCACATTTATGCAAAGGTTCTTCGTCTCTATCTATTTCTTTTACAATATTAGCAATTCTTACTTGTACTATGTCTAGCTTACCTGCAGCTATTATAGCATCTTTGTTTCCCTTTGCCCCTGCATGAGCTAGGCCTCTTAAAGTGCCTAGCACTACTATGTTATCTGCTGCTATTACTTGTGCTCCTGCATTGACATCTCCAATAATTACTATACTTCCTTCTTCTTCTATTTTTTGACCAGACCTTAGCGAGCCTTTATGAAATTTTGTTTCTGATTTTGAAATTTCTTGTTCAAATGTCTTTTTAATATTATGTAATCCAAGTTCTTTGGGCATATCAAATTCTACTTCTATATCTAAGTCTTTTTTTATTATGTGTTCTATTATATCCATTTCCTTGTTTTTCAAAACTTTTCCTGTAACTATTATCGGAATTTTTGAATCTTTGTAAATTTTTTTAAGTTGTGTAACCTTATGTTTTATACTTTTTTCTATTGCTTCAAAGTCTGCTGCCTCATTTATTTTTATTAAAGTTAAATTGTTCTTTTGACTAACATTTATACAACTACGCATTTTCTATTCCTTGCAAAAATATATTTAGGTTTTTACACACCTTTAGGGTTTACCTATAAACCTTTTATCTTTTACTGAATACTTTCTGTATAATTTAAAGCTTCATTGTTTTCTTTTATTTCATTTGCATCTATGTTCATTCCGAAATATTCTGCTATTATATCCCTTGCAACTTCTGCAGTGTAGTTTCCATGTCCTCCATTTTCAACTAAAACTACAACAGCAATTTCAGGATTATTATATGGTGCAAAACCAACGAACCATGCATTAACATCTTTTCCTGCTTCTGCTGAACCTGTTTTACCTCCAACTTCTATATTAAAATTTTTAAATATGCTATATGCTGTTCCTCCTGTTTCATCTGTAACTGATTTCATTCCTTGCAGTACAGCATTTAGGTTTTCTTGACTTATTGGAACATCCACATTTTCTTCATCTGTTAGTCCTAATCTTTGTTTAGAATATTGTTCTATTTCTGTTTTAGATACCTCTGTTCTATCTGAATTTAATATTGTTTTTATTATTGTTGGATTTATTTTGTTTCCTCCATTTGCTACCATTGATATATATTTTGCAATTTGAATTGGTGAAAAATCGTTATCTCCTTGTCCTATTGCTGCATTTAGTACATCTCCACCATTCCATGCTTTTCCTTGTTTTTCTGATGTCTCTTTACTTGCAAGTGTACCTGCTGTTTCACTTGGAAGTTCAATTCCTGTTTTACTTCCAAGTCCAAAATATTTCGCGTACTTAACTAAATTGTCTATTCCCATTCTTCTTGATATCTCGTAAAAATAATAGTTACATGAATGCTGGATTGCTCCAGATACATCTAGGTATCCGTGTCCTCTGTGATAATCTGTATAGTACCAACATTTCCATGTTTTATTTCCGTAAGAATATACCCCTGTATCATTAATTTTTTCTGTTATCGACACTGCTCCTGTTTGTAAACCTGAAATTGCTGTTACCATTTTATAAATTGAACCTGGTGCATATGAACCAGATATAGATTTATTAAATAGAGAATTATTTGTTCTTATAACTTCGTAATCTTTTTTGCTTATTCCTCCTACCCATGAGTTCGGGTCATAGTCTGGATAACTTGCCATTGCAAGTACTTCCCCAGAGTTTACATCCATTACTACAACTGCTCCTCCTTTGGCATCATAGCTACTTGAAAATCCACCATTTCTTATCTTTTCTATATTGTTTTTTAGTGCTTTTTCTGTTACATCTTGAAGTGTCGCATCTATTGTTAGTACTACTGATGAACCTTGTACAGCGTCTTGCGTTACTGTTTCTCCTGTTACAGTTCCATCTACTGACATTTCAATTTCTTGTTTTCCATCTATTCCTCTTAGGTATTTTTCAAATGATGATTCTACTCCTGTTCTTCCAACGTAATCATCATTTTCATATACATCTTGTTCTTCATTGTATTCCTCTTCACTTATTTTTCCTATGTATCCTATTATATGAGATGCCAAATTTCCGCAAGTTGTATTTTCTTTGAGAGTCTGTGGTTACTGTTATACCTGGGAATTCACTGTTTCTCTCACTTATTTGTGCTAAAACTTCTCTTGGTACATCTTCTGCAATTGTAAGTGATTTTGTATTGCTGTATCCTTTTGTGGTTATTTCATATCTAATTGCTATTATTTTTCTTACGTCTTTCATATTTTCTTGTGTTATTTTGTATTTATTTTTAAAATATTGTACTGCTTCTTGTGCTGAACTATCTTCTTGTAATTTATATTTTGCAAGCCATTTAGATCTTTCTTCTCCTTCTATCGTAAACTCTTGGCAGTCTGCATTAATGGGAAAATTGTCAGGATATTTTTTTTGATATTTTTCTAGTAATTCTGTTAGATTTAATATACATTTATTTAATGTTTCATCATCAGATTTTGTTTTGTATAGTTCCAAATTAAATGATGTTGTAGTTGTTGCTAAAATATTTCCGGATCTGTCAACTATATCTCCTCTTGCTGCTTCTATCTTGCTTTCTCTAGAAAGTCTATTATTTGATGTTTCTCTATAGGTGGCTCCGTTTATTATTTGTAGCTCAAATAGTTTTACTATTAATATTATTCCAATTATGTATGTTATTATTGTAAATATATTAAACCTTAAATTAATATTTTCTTTTTTAATTTTTTTCTTCAAAACTTCACCTTCTACTTTTTAAAAATATCTTGTTAGAATTTTATTTCCTTTATATTCGTCTTCTATTTTATATCCTAAATATTGCATAAGCGGATATAATATTATAGTTATTAATAAATTGTACACACATTCTATTAGTAAAATCTTGATAAAATCTACTATTTGTGGATCTATTTGATATATTATGCAATTTACAATATATAATCCTATTTCATATATGCAAGTTGAAAAAGCAACCATTATAATTATTGTTATTCTACTTTCTTTAGAAAAGTTTTTATCAAATGTCCCTCCAATTATTCCAACTATCCCAAGCATTATTGCTGTTATTCCTACTTTTTTTCCAATAAATAAATCTAATAATATTCCTAAAATAACTCCATATGTTGCTCCTGTTATTCTAGAGCAATATAATCCTATAAATAATACGAATATTACAAACAAGTTTGGCATAACTCCAGCTATTTTAAACCATGAAAAGAAGTTAATAGTTAAAAGATATATAAGTATAAATACTAATATAAAGCTTACATTTATTATTACTTTTTTCAAACTTTACGCCTCCTTTTGTAAATTCATATAAAATTGAATTTTATATAGTTTCTATCTTTATTGATTAACAATCACAAGTACTGTTTCTAATTTTTCAAAATCGACAGCGGTGCTTATTATACTATATCTGTCTGATAAATTTTTAGTATTTACAATTTTTGATACTACCCCAATATGTATTCCTTTTGGATATATTCCTCCTAAACCTGATGTTTCTACACTATCTCCTTCCGTAACTGTTGCTTCAGTTGGAATATATACTGCTTTTAAATTTTTGTTTTCTTTTAATAATCCCTTGCATACAATTGCTTCTCTTGAAGTACTAAATATAGCACTGGTATTGCTTGAGCTATCTATTATTGTTTGAACTTTTGCAGTTGTGTCTGTGACTCCAATTACATATCCTACTAGCCCTTCAGCTACAATTACTGTCATGTTTTCTTTTATTCCTTGTTTTTTCCCTGCATTTATTACTATCGTTTTTGAATAATTACTTATATCTCTATTTATTACGTCTGCAGGTACTGTTTTGTAATCTTTGTATTTTTCAGCTAACTGAAGATATTGTTTTAATGTCTCATTTTGTGCTTTTACAGATTCAAATTCTCTTAGGGTTTCTTCTAGTTTTTTGTTGCTTTCTTTTAATTTTTCATTTTCATCTTTTAATGTGTTGATGTCTTCAAAAAAAACATTATTGCCATTTATTTTATTTTTTAAATAGGTGAGTCCATTTTGTATAGGTGTTACTAATTTATTTGCTATATTTTCTATATACGATAGATTACTATTGTCTACATTAGTTAGTACAACCAATAATATAAGAACTATCGTTGTGACAATTATTCCTATTTTTCCTCCTTTTTTTTTCTTATACATTAATTTATCACTCCTATCTTTTTATCCTCTTCTTCTTCTTGAATTAGTTAATACTTTTTTTAAATTTTCAAGGTCTTCTAGAGTTTTGGCTGTTCCTTTTACAACACATTCTAGAGGTGTATTTGCAACATATACTGGCATATTTATCTGCTCACTTAGTAACTTGTCCAAATTTTGAATTAAAGCTCCTCCTCCTGCTAAAAATATGCCTTTTTGTGCCAAATCCGCCGCAAGTTCTGGTGGTGTTCTTTCTAGAGTCTGTTTTACCGTTTCTATAATTTTAGATATTGATTCCGATATTGCTTCTAAAATTTGTGAAGATTTTATTGTAATATTTCTTGGAAGTCCAGTTAATAAATCTCTTCCTTTTATTTCCATTGGAGTGTCTGTCATTAGTGGCATTGCGCATCCTATTTGAACTTTAATTTGCTCTGCTGTTGTTAAACCTATTGCTAAATTTTCCTCTTTTCTTACATAATTTACTATGTCCTCGTCTATTTTATCTCCCGCTATTCTAAGAGAGTTGCTCACAACTATTCCTCCTAGGGATATTACCGCTACTTCTGTTGTTCCTCCTCCAATATCTACTATCATGCTTCCACTTGGTTCTGCTATGTTAATTCCAGCTCCTATTGCTGCTGCCATTGGTTCTTCTATTAAATATACTGCTTTTGCTCCTGCTTGTAGAATTGATTCTTCTACAGCCCTTTCTTCTACTTCTGTTATTCCTGACGGTACCCCTACAACAACTCTTGGTTTTCCAACACTATATCTTTTGCACACTTTACCTAGCATTTCTTTTAACATTAATCCTGTTGCTGTAAAATCTGCTATAACTCCATCTTTCATTGGTCTAATTGCACTTATTACTTTTGGAGTTCTTCCAATCATTTCTTTTGCTTCATTTCCTATTGCTAAGATTTGTTCTGTCTTTTTATCAATAGCTACTACTGCTGGTTCTTGCAGTACTACTCCCTTTCCTTTTAATGTAATTAAAATGTTTGCTGTTCCTAAATCTATACCTATATCTTTAGAACCAAATGCAAGAAAATTCATTTTTTCCATTCCTTTCTTCTTATTGCTTTTAATTTACTAATTTCGATTGTTGCATACTTTTTATACTGGTATATTCCATATTTCCTATTACAATGTGATCTATTAATTGTATCCCAAGCATTTTGGCTGCATTTTCTACTTTTCTTGTTAATTCATAGTCTGCATTGCTTGGGGTGGATATTCCACTTGGATGATTGTGCACTAGCATTATTTTAGGTGCATTTATTTTTACGGCGTCTGCTAGTATATCTTTTATATTTATGTTAACAAAATTTGTACTTCCTATTGCTATTTTCTTTATTTTAATTATATAATTTTTATTGTCTAGAATAATTACTTGAGCTATTTCTTTTTTTTCAAACCTTAAATCGTTCATTAGTATCTTTGCAATATCTATTGGTTGTGTTATTTGTATTTTTTTGTAATTAGAGGGCTTATTCATTCTCTTAGATAGTTCACATACTGCTTTAATTTGAATTGCTTTTACCTTTCCAATTCCTTTTATTTGCATTAGTTCTTCTATACTCATTTCTTTTAAAAAATTTAAGTCTTGTGCATTAATATTTTTATTTAATTTTAATATTTCATTTGCAATTTCTACAGATGTTGCGTCTTTTCTTCCACTTTTTATTATTATTGCGAGCAACTCTGCGTTTGATAATTTCGATTCCCCATATAATTCTAGTTTTTCATATGGTCTTTCGCTTTCAGGCAATTGCTTTATTTTTATTGTCAATTTACGCTCCTTCTTGCCCCTTATTTATTTCTAAACTTTTCTATATATAAATATACCTATTGCCATTCCTATAATGCTTGCTATGTTTATTTTTATCATTAATGCAAATGTTATTTTTATGACATTTAGGTTTATAATTAGTGGTGTTTCTATTCCAAAACTTTGTCCATAACTTAACCACCATAATCCATTTATACCTGCTGCTAGTTCTCCTATTAGTCCCCCTATTACTAAACCGGATAATATAAATACTATATATATCCATGTGCTTTTGTCTCTTGTAGCCATTTTATTTCCTCCTTAAATTACCTACATATGTTTTTGATTTTTACGCTCATTTGTCATTTTTTATGGTTTTTCTTATATGTTCCACTTTATAAATACTATTTTAAGATTAGTGACAACTCTATATTAGTGAGCCGTAACCATTATATATTGTATTTATTATTTTTTCAAGTCAATTATAGATTTTTTTTATTTTTTATGTTATAGTAATATTATGTCAGATTTTTTCCAAAAATTGTGTCTTTAAATATTGTAAATTTAATAGTATAATATATATAGCAAAATATTTTTTCTTACATATAATTTTTTAGAAAGATTTTTTTGTATATAGATTTTTTGTTATATTTATGTTTTTAAGTATCGCTGCGAAAGGAATGAGAATTATTATGAAAATTGAAAAAATTACTGATAATAAAATAAGAATTATAATGAATACGGATGAATTAAATGAGAAGAACTTAAATTTAAATTCTATAGTTAAAAACACAAATTCTGCTCAGAAATTGTTTAAATTTATATTAGAAGAAGCGAAAAGGCAAGTAGGCTTTGTTGTTGATGATTCAAAGCTTTTAGTTGAAGCTTATGCAACACAAGATGGTTTTTTCATTATTACATTTACTAAATTTAAAAATACAGATGACTCTTCTAAGGAAAAACCTTCAAAAAAGGTTGTTTTAAAAAGAAAAATGCCAAATGTCTCTCAGAAAAACGCTATATATGAATTTAAAAATTTTGATGAATTTTGTAGTTTTTGTACATATTCAAATGAATCCAAATTACTTGACTTAAAAGG